>NZ_JBMLSD010000307.1:0-3493 GCF_049240685.1 Flectobacillus sp. | reverse complement strand
GCTGTAATTTTATCAAAAAAGATAATCTGAGGTTGCATAATAATAGCTAAAAGAGGACGAAGAAATTTGGGAAGTTTAAATAATAACCCGTCCTGAAACAGTTGTAACCCCATCGCCGCACGACCAATAATGCCTTTAAAATACACTACTTCAAAGCCTTCATCTTCTACAATTTTGCGCAAGCCGGTCGACGTCCAACGCCAAAAATCTGTTGGATCGGGGTGAAACATCCAGTAACCATGCGTACTCAAAATTAATAGTCCATCATTTTTTAATACACGATGGGCTTCTTGTAAATACTGCTTTGGATCCACGACGTGCTCCAGTACTTGTGTCGAAAGCACAACATCAAGCTTCTCGTCATCGAGCTGGATAGCGCCTGTTGGAGCAATATGAATATCTGCAATAGGGTTAAGTTCAAGGTCGATACCCAAATATTGAGCCACAAAAGGAGCTACGATTGGCTCATAGGGCTTATTGCCACAGCCATAATCTGCTAGGGTAAGTTTTTGCGGACTTTTGGCCAAAAACAATTGCACAACCTCCTCGATTTGTGCGCGCAATTTACGCAAGTAATAATAACGAGCGGCCATTCGCCCAAATAATGAGGGATATAGTCTTTCTATTCCAGCTTCTCTTTCAGTCATCATGATTGTTTACAAATCTTACCTAGAAGAACTTTTTATAAAATATGCTTTTATAAATAAGTCCATAACTGCTTTGTCTATGTGGGTGATTAGATGTTTATCAAAGTCAGAAACATGGTACTCATGCCTTTCAAAACAATTTGCAAAGCTACTAAATTTTGCTGTTTTAAAAGCAAAAAAGCTCCCAGTAGAACTGAGAGCTTTGCTATTTGTAAGGATAGGATTCATCTTTTTATTTCAAAAAGGCTTTCGCTTCGGCAGTAGTCGACTTATACTCGGCCAATTTCAAGCATTTTTTGGTGTATTCTTTGGCTTTATCCTGATTGCCTTTTCTTCGTTCTATTTTAGCCAAACTCAAAAACGCCAAAGCATGATAATCTTTTGTAAATCGCTCATCATAAGGCATTCGAACACCTTTCAACAAATAGGCTTCTGCTTGGTCGTCTTTATGCTGTCTTTCTAGTTGGATTCCTTTAAAAATCGCTGCGGCACATTGAAACATAACACCCTTTTGTTTTTGAAGCTTAGCTACATAATCATCGGCCTCCTCAAACTTGTTGAGCGCTGTTAATACTTCGGCTCTTTGCATTTGATATAATAAATTGTCTGGAAACTTTTCTATCAGCATATTATTATAATGCAAAGCCTTGGTAGGTGTACCTTCGTATTTCATATAAACATAGCCTGCATAAAAAGTGGCTTCATTTTTCACAAAAATGGTTTTGCGCGTCGCCAAGTCTAGTTGCTGTAGCCCTAGTTTTTTATTTCCATCTGCAAAAAAGAACATAAAAGGCTTAATCAAGGCATGAGTTTCGGGATATTCTACTCGATAATAATTGTAGATACCCGAAGAAAATAAAAACTCTGGTTGTTTTTCGGTCCACTCTAAGCCTTTTTTCAGATAACTATAAGCCTTTTTAGCCACCCCAACAGCCTTCATAAACTCCTGATTATCGGCATCGTAAGCAGCGATATAACCAAGCGTTGCTAGTTCAAAAAAGTTAGCCTCTATATCATCATCATCTTTATCGAGCATGGCCTCAGCCAAAGTACGACTCTGAGTAAGGTAGTTTAAATACACTTTTTGCTGAGCAGGATAATCTTTCAAAGGAAAATATTGCAGTTCTGTTTGTAGCGCCATCAAGGTATACGAAACAGGGTGATTAGGATACCGAGCTCTAATTTTCTGAAAAATCTCTGTCGATTCTTTAAAATCATAAGAATACATTTTTTCTAAACCTAACTGAATTTGGTGACGAACATTTGTATCGTTTAAAATTTGAGCTTTTGAGATGTTGAAAGAGATGCTTAAAAGAAAAAGCAATGTGATAAATTTCTTCATAATTTGTTGGTTGCGAATTGATGCAAATAATCAATCTATACTGTGATAATATGCTTAGCAATATATGTGGTAAAGTCTTTTAATGCAAATCAAACCGATTTATGTACATTTGTGTTTACTATTCAATTAAGCTAAAGCAAATTGCTTTGGGACTTAAAAGATTGTTTTGTCTTTATTTTCGACCAAACCCTTGTTCGTAAGAATATCAAAAGAACCACAAGACTTGGGTTATACTCATACTCGTCATATATGATAAGCTACTCACACTTTATATTGAACAACGGACTTAAAGTTTACGTTCATGAAGATCATTCTACTCCCATTGCAGCCGTAAATATTTTGTACAATGTAGGCTCGCGCGATGAAGATGAAAACAAAACAGGTTTTGCACACTTGTTTGAGCATTTGATGTTTGGTGGTTCCAAACACATTGAGAGTTATGATACGCCACTACAACGTGTTGGTGGTGAAAATAACGCATTTACCTCTCCCGATATTACTAATTATTATATCACGCTACCTGCTGTAAATCTAGAAACAGCTTTTTGGCTTGAATCAGACCGTATGCTCTCGCTCTCATTCGACCCAAAAGTGTTGGAAGTACAACAAAAAGTAGTGATTGAGGAGTTCAAGCAACGCTATTTGAATCAGCCTTATGGTGATGTTTGGCTAAAGCTTCGCCCTTTGGCCTACACAACTCACCCTTACCAATGGGCAACTATTGGAAAAGAGATTTCACATATCGAAAATGCTACGATGGACGATGTTCGCGAATTTTTCTACAAGCACTATCTCCCCAATAATGCCGTGATGGTGGTAGCAGGAAATGTAACGCTGGAGCAAGTAAAACAATTAGCTAAGAAATGGTTTGAGCCTATTCCTGCTGGCAATATCTCACCACGCAACTTGCCACAAGAACCCCGACAAACATCGGCTAGATTTTTGGAAACTCAGGCCAAAGTTCCTTTGGATGCTATTTATAAGGTATATCATACTCCTGCGCGTCATGCAGATAACTTCAATGCCATCGACCTCGCTAGTGACATCTTAGGGCGCAGCAAGTCGTCGAGATTGTATAATAAGTTGGTCAAGGAAAACCCGCTTTTCAACTCTGTAAATGCCTACGTGACCGCCTCACTCGACCCCGGACTGATTGTAATTCAAGGCAATCTCAGCAAAGGTATTAGTATCGAAGAAGGTGATGCTGCGATTCAGGAAGTTTTGAATGAATTTATGGCTCAACCAATTGATGAACAAGAATTAGTCAAAGTAAAAAATCAGGCAGAATCAACTCTTGTATTCTCGGAGGTCGAACTACTAAATAGAGCCATGAATTTGGCGATGGCTGTCAACGCTGGAGATGCTGAACTAGTAAATCAAGAAGCCCAAAAAATTCAATCTGTAAGCTCAGAACAACTATCGAGTTCTATCAAAGATGTTTTGAGAACCGACAACTGCTCTACAATGTACTATCGAGCAGAGGCATAATATTTAGCATTCGGCT
>NZ_JBMLSD010000306.1:0-22773 GCF_049240685.1 Flectobacillus sp. | reverse complement strand
GCTACCTGACGTAGCAATACATACAGGTTGGGAGGAAACTACGAAGATTTCCACGAAGGAATAAAATTGCTGTTAATCCCGAATTTGTAAGTTAGGACTGTACGAAGGATTTTCAACTATTGGAGATTTGCGATTTCTGATTTCGGAAATAAAATACCTTTATTTTTTACAAAACATAAAAGATTACACTTCCGAAATCCAATATCCGAAATAAACAGTTTTTATATTCCTTCGTATATTACTAAGTATGAATGCTGAAATATGAGTTGTTAATTTCAAATTAAACTAATCATATATCTGTGGTACAATTTAGCAATATCTTTCTAATGATGGCTCTAATAACTGATATACTATTCACCAATAACCTCTTTTGATGCTCAAGACTCGGACTTACTATTTCTAAAGTTTACAAACTTTACTTTTAATAAACCCGCTTCTGCTGATTGGAATTGACAATTTGAACTTGCTTTATACTTGAATTAAGATACAGATTACGCGCAGATTGTGATAGATAGGTATTTCCATAATAAAACTCTTCTTTTCGTTTTTTACCATTTTTCAACCAAACGATAGCCGATTGGTCTTTGGCTTGCAAGGGAATGATCTTGGTTGGTTTTTGTGATAAAAATATTTCTCTTAAAGCTCCTCTATTTTGCGAATTCAATAATCCTATTTGCGCCTTCGCTGTTGGAATCATTACTAAAGCTTTGGTATCGCCATCGAGACATAATCCTGTTTTGGCTAATGGTAAAATATTAAAACTACCTTTACCATCTCCTAATAATACTTCTCCCATACCTGCGTCCAATCGACCAATACTGATTTCATTGCCATAATCATTGCCACTGAGTAATAAGTCCAAATTACCATCCGCATTCCAGTCTGCCACCAACATTGCATTGACACTCGAAAATTGTGCTACAGTTGGTAAAGCTTTCAACTTGAAAGAGCCTTTACCCAAGTTCTCAACATAACTTGTTTTTGTCCAATTGGCAGATAGTATTGTGGCTGTACTCAACTCGCTTGGGGTAAATACTTCATGAATGGTAGCCTTGGCGTATTTATGATACTTATCAAAACGTTTTCGCGTCTGAATCATCTGTTTTACCATATCGTCACGAGTATTAAAAGGAAATTCTTGACGTTTGCCCAAGGTATCTTTGAGATATACCGTCGGAATGGCATCATAACTTCCATCGGTATTAAAGTCGCCATGATATAGTCGTACTGGCATATCGTCGCTAGCACGATAGAGGGTATTTTCGCCTTGATTTCCTAATACATAATCGATGTCGCCATCATTATCAAAGTCGCCCGCTACAATGCTATTCCAAAAGCCTTTAAAGTTTTGCAAATCAGCACTTGATGTATTTTGCAAACGTCCTTTATTATTTTTCAAAAAAGTTGGCGACATCCATTCTCCTGCGAGTAATAGGTCTTCCCAACCATCATTATCATAATCTGTCCACAAGGCGTCACATACCAATCCTATACCTTTCAAGGCTGGTGCTTGCGTAGCGGTAACATCGGAAAACTTCAACAATGGGGCTTCGTTACGAAGGATATAACTGTTGGTAGCCTTAGGATATTTGTTAGGTTCTACTCGCCCACCAATAAAGAGGTCGAGATCGCCATCGTGGTCAAAGTCGCATGCTTTGACACAAGAACCGCTTTTCAAGAAACTTGGTAAAATACCATTTCCAACAACAAATTTTCCTTTACCTTGATTAATATAAATATGGTCTTGATAGCCATTATCGCCAACAGGCAATTCATTACTTCCACTGACCACATATAAATCTAAATCGCCATCATTTTCCAAATCAAACAATAAGGCTCCCATTTCTTCCCAGTTCTTATCAATCGCTTTTTCGGGTAATAAATCTTTTTTCTCAAAACTTCCATCAGGTCGCTGTAAACCAAATATGCCTTTGCGTCGAAGCGAACTTCCCATATAGAAATCCTCCAAACCATCTTGATTGACATCACCAACGGCTATGCATGGTCCTAATTGGGATAGTTTATGTGGAATGAGTTTTTGAACATTAAAATCTATAAAATCCTCCTCTTCATGTACAAAGTCTTTACCGATTTTTTCTTGATTTTTCGTAAAAAGAAAGCCAGTATTCGGTTCCGATTTTGTAGCTGGTTTGGCTTGAGACTCGTACACTACAAGTTGTTGATTGGCTGGCACATTCGTTATCGTTTGCACCAATCCACTTGACCAAGTCACTATTAATTGATCTATTTTTTTATGAGAACCTAGTCCAAAATGTGCACCTGTTTCTACTGAGGATAAATAGCCTCGGTAAGGTGTATTTTCATAGAATTGTTGTTCTCCTTTACCATAAATAGCCTTCACTGTCGCACCCAAGCCATTTTTATTAGAAGCATTGCCTACAAACTTAAGACGGAGATAGTTACTTTTTTCTGGTAATTGTTGACGTACATTATTACAAAAAACCGATGCTGAATCGTTGATATTATTGATGATATAATCCAAATCTCCATCATTATCCAAGTCAGCATAGGCAGCACCGTTTGAAAAACTTGGTTCGGTAATTCCCCAAGATTCGGTTACTTCCTCAAATTGTAAATTACCTTTATTACGATAAGCTTTATTCTTAACTTTTACGGAAGGAATTAAATCCAACAACAATACAGGAGCAGCATAAGCACCCACTTCGGCACGATACACCATAAAATCTTGGTCAGTAATATCTTGCGGGAAACCATTGGTAATAATCACATCTCGCAAACCATCATTATCAAAATCTGTTACGAGTGGCGTCCAACTCCAATCCGACTCCGCCAAGCCAGTGAGCAAACCTATTTCGCTAAAAACAGGTCGATGGGTATAAGGATTTATACCACGATTGAGCTGAAGGGTATTTCGAGGATACTGGAATACATATCCAAACTTTTCATTGTTTTGATAGGCCTGATAATTATTTCCCAAGGTCATCATCTTTTTACGATAATTATCTTCGGGCATCATATCCAAAGCTAAAATATCTACCAAACCATCATTGTTAATATCAGTTACATCATTCCCCATCGCAGAGTGTGAAGTATGTTTGAAATACAAAGAAGCTTCGTCTTTAAACCCCGTATGTTTCCCATTTTCGTGTTGATTGATATAGAGCAAATCGTTGGTCAAATAATCATTGGTAATGTAGACATCTTTCCAGCCATCTTGGTTAATATCGGTGATATTGATACCTAAACCAAAACCTTCAAATAGAATTCCTTCTTTGTGTGAAACATCTGTAAAAACAGCATGCTTCAGCGTTGGATTCCAGTCATTGCGATATAATTTATCTGTCAAAGGCGAACTTCCATCTGAAACACGAGGGTGATACATATTAGGAAAACGCACATCGGCCATCTCATTTACGGCGATATACACGTCCAAATCGCCATCGTTATCATAGTCAAAAAAAGCGGCTTGGGTTGAATGTGTGGTATCGGCAAGACCGTATTCTTGCGCCATTTCCTTAAAATGTGGAACGCCTTTGGCATCTACACCCTGATTAACATACAGCAAATTAGCTCGCTGACTGGCAGATTTTCGAGCAGTTGTACAAACGTAAATATCCATCAAATTATCTTGATTGATATCTACAACCGCCACTCCTGAGCACCAGCGACCTTCGCCTGTAACCTTGGCTTCTTTGGTAATATCCTTAAAATGTAATTGATTCGTTTTGGAGTCATTGAGATATAGCTGGTTAGCAACGTGATTGCCTGTAAAATACACGTCTACCAAACTATCATTATTAAAATCGGCCATTGCCACCCCTCCCCCATTATTGATGTATTCAAAAGTGAGGATGTTCATCGTGTCATTTTCAGAAATACGATTCGAAAAATGAATACCAGAATCTTTGGGGTCAATTTTCTTAAAAAGCCCGTCTGTCGAAGCACTTCCACAAGCATAAATTCCTAGTAGGACTATGCCTACTAGGGTAATTAAATATAGAAAACGGTATGCAGTTACGGTAGAGGTTTGAGGCATATTATAAGTAAAAAAGTTGTCAGTTAAGTTTGTACGCAAAATAAAGTTTAAGATTGTGCTTTGGGCTTTCAGGTATCGGCTTTCGGCGATGGGCTTTGGAAAAAATATATCTATTGATGCTAACACTCTTTGCCTTGTGCCTGTTGCCTAGAGCCTAAACACATAACCTAAGTAGGAAAACGTTATTAGTTAACAGTATATTAGTTATTTGAAAACATTATAATCAAAAGGTTACAGTCAAATTTCACCTCTGATATACTATTAATTTAATCTTTCCTGCTACTTAAATCTAATTATGTGTGATTACTTGAGTTAATACGCAAAATAAAATTTAAGATTGTTCTATGGGCTTTCAGGTATCGGCTTTCGGCTATGGGCTTTGGAAAAAATATATCTATTGTTACTAAAAATAATTTAACACTCTTTGCCTTGTGCCTGTTGCCTAGAGCCTAAACACATAACTTCAATAACAATTTTAAAGACAGTAAAAACAGAGATGGCACAGGGTACCATCTCTGTAAAGACACCATTTTTCAGTTATCAATCCAATCTATTTATATGCTGGGTCCTGAGTAAGGGTTGGTTTACCATCCTTCTCAGAGCGGTCAATTGCCTCTTGAGGAATTGGGAAAAACTCATGTTTACCTTTCACAAATACACCACCTTTTTTGTAAACACGTTTAGTGCTTTCTACGGCATTGTAAGCGTTCAATGTTTCGGCAGCAATACCCCAACGCACTAGGTCAAAGAAACGGTGACCTTCCATCGCAAACTCCAAGCGAGTTTCGAAACGAACTGCTTTGCGAGCAGTAGCCTGATTTGACCAAGCAGAAGCGTAAGGCTTCACGTTGTAGTTTGCCGCAGGAACAGGAGCGCCTTTCGAGTCAAACACCAAGTTGTAGGCATCGCGAGTAGCACCTTGCGTAGCTTTTTGAACAAACCCAGCAGGATTTGCAGCACGAGCACGAATTTGGTTTACCAAACTTCTTGCTCTTTCTAGGTTACCTAACTCTACTTCACACTCAGCCAACCACAACAAAATCATACTATAACGCATAATACGATAGTTGTTGCTAGTAAGGTTTGCCCAACCGTTTACACCAGTAAAGGCTTTTGAAGGAATATGTTTTTTCGGAGAATAAGGCCCTGCATACGTTTGGTCACGGATAAAATCACGGTTATGGATTTTGTAATCAATAAACAAAATCCCACGACGACCTACAGTATGATCCAAACGAGGGTCAAGCATACCTTCATAAGGCGTATATGCTGCATCTAAATCTACACCTTGGTCATTTTTTACATCCGAATCATTGAAAGTATCCAATAATGGCAAACCATTCTCATCTGTTTTGTAGGCATTTACTAAGTTTTGAGATGGCTGATAAAACCCACAACATCCCCAAGGAGAGGTATATGGGTGAGCCAAACCTACACCTGCATTGGCGGCATCGCCACTTGCGCTTGATGAAGCATATTGAATCTCGAAAATCGATTCGGCATTATTACGAGTGTTAGCATCATGATTATCTCTAAAGTTTTCTACCAGTCTAAATTTACCACTCGCTACAATCTGATCTAACAAAGCTTTTGCTGCTTGTAACTTAGCTGTATTAGCTGCCCCAGTCGAGATATTCCAACCTTGGTACATGTAAGCTTTTGCCAAGAAAGCCATCGCAGCCCATTTGGTTGGGCGACCTACTTGTGCCTGAGTTTCTGGCAATACATCCATCGCAGCTTTGAAGTCTGCCTCTATCGACGGCCATGCGTCCTTGTCATTTGGTACTTTGGTACTCTCCAAATCGTTCAAGTTGTAGATATTATCGTCGATGTATGGGATATTTTTCCACATTTTTTTTGCTTCAAAATGGAAAAGTCCACGCAAGAAACGTGCCTCAGCAACGATTTGCTTCCGACGATCTTCGCTAATATCTTTTACATTTTTGAGTGTATTTATAGCATCATTTGAACGAGCCACCCCTTTAAACAAACCTCTCCACTTGTTTTTGATATGGTTGTTGGTAGGTTGAAAGTCCCATTTCTCGATAAATGATTGTTCTGGCTGGTCACCCGCATCAGTACCTTTGTAGGCATCATCAGAGGCAATCCCACCAAATACCCAGCTTTGAATATCGTTATTCCAAGCATCTTGTCCGTCCAAACCCTGACCATCAATCATGGCATAGGCACCTAAAAGGATACCCTCTACCCCTTTGGCCGTTTGGAGAGACGACGGGCTATATTGACCTTGTGGCTCACGCGTCAAGAATTCATCGCTACAAGCCGTAGCAAAACCTGCAACAAGACCAGCCGACAAGCAAAGTTTTATTATATTTTTACGTTTCATATTTTTTCTCTTTTGGTAAAAAACGAACATTGGTTTTCTTACAAATCAGATACTATTCTTACGCTTAGAATCCTAGATTAACACCCAAAATGAAGGTTCTAGAAACTGGCATATAACCACCATCAAAGCCCAAAGTATTATCTGAACCTGTTTGAATTTCAGGGTTTAGGCCTGTATACTTGGTAAATGTTGCCAAATTTTGTGCTTGCAAATACACCTGAGCATTGTCAAGACCTAGCTTGCTACCAATTTTACGAGGTAAGTTGTAAGTAAGCTGAACGTTTTTGATACGGAAATACGAACCATCTTCGATAAAATAACTTGAAGGACGGCTACTGATTTGGTCGTTGGCATCCATGATTGGCACAGTACCCGACTTGTTGGTTGGTTGCCAAGCATCATACAAAGCACGTTTCGAACGGTTACCTTGAAAAGTATTGAAGTCAGAGAAATAACGAGTATAGTTGAATACATCATTACCCTGAGTACCGTTGCAGAAGATAGTCAAATCGAAGCTTTTATAACCAAAATTGAAGTTCAAACCATACGTAAAGTCTGGGTGAGGATTACCAATAATAGTGCGGTCGTCGTCCGTAATTTTGCCGTCACCATTAATATCTGCAATCTTAAATTTACCTGCCTTATTGTAGTCACCATAAGCTGGCCAAGCCTTAGCTTCATCATCAGACTGGAAAATACCCAATACTTTATAACCATAAAAAGAAGAAATTGGAAGACCCGCTTGGGTTACCGTAACAGCAGGTACACGAGAACCATAACCGAAGTAGCGAGTATTTGGACTAGCATCTAGCTTATCCACGTTGTTGCGATACGTAGAGATATTAGCGCCAATTCCATAACGAAAATCACCTACCGAGTTTTTGTAGTTTACACCAAAATCAACCCCTTTGTTAGTCATTCCACCTACGTTGAAGGCTGGCGCCGTTGCATCGCCCGCAGTAAAGGTAATAGGTGTTGTGAATAACATATCGGTAGTTTTACGATTCCAGATATCCAACTCAAAAGATAATTTACTTCCAAACAACGCTGCATCCAAACCTATGTTTGTTGAGGTGGTTGATTCCCATTTGGCGTTCGGATTACCAAATGCACTAGCATCATAACCAATCGTTGGGGTAGTTTGATTACCATCAATCGGATAGCCAGCATGGAAAATATCAGAGCGATAGGTTGTATAAGCGTTGTACTTACCAATTTTTTGGTTACCAGTTTTACCCCATCCAAAACGTAATTTCAAATCATTGAAAAATGGTAGTTGGTCTTTGATGAACGCCTCATCAGAAAGACGCCATCCTAAGCTAACCGCAGGGAAAAAGGCATTACGTGAAGCGGATAAGAAACGAGACGAAGCATCGTTACGAACAATCAACTGAACCAAATATTTACCTTGATACGAGTAATTAAATTTACCAAATTGCGAAGACAAGGTATAGTCATTACCTACCGAACCATAGTTAGATACCTTTGTTGGGTCACCAAGATCGAGATAGCTCATAATAGGCACCACTTCAAAAGCATAACCATTACGACTTGCACCAAAATACTCACCAAACTGCTTGATTGACTCTAAACCGATATATGCATCGATTTTATGTGACTCATTAAATGTTTTGTTATACGACAAGGTGTTTTGCCATACCCACTGATAATCATAAGCAGTACGTGAAGTAGAGCTATTGTTGAAACTACCTTCTACATATTCAGGGTTTGCACGTCCCAACTCCTTTTTGTTTTCAGTTGTAATATCAACCCCAAAACTAGTTTTGGCAGTAAGGTTTGGTAAAATATCAAACTCCATAAATACATTACCAAAACCACGCATACGATACAAACGGTCATCTTTTTGACGGTACAACGTAGCATAAGGGTTTGAGTTGTTGCCTAAGTTGGCACCACGGCTACCTGCAAAATTACCTGCAATATCATAAATTGGCAACAATGGATGGTGCTTATACGAACCCGAAACGGCGTTTTGCTCTTCGTTGTTATTGTATCCACCCTTACGATTGTCAATTGATACTGTAAAGTTTTCACCAACTCTCAAGCGTTTTTTCAAGGCTGAAAATTCTGTATTGGTACGCAAAGTATAACGGTCATAACCAATGAATTTTACCACCCCGTCTTGGCTAAAATAGCCTAAAGACAAAGCATAGCGACTATTATCTGTACCCCCAGATGCTGTCAATTGGTAGTTAGAAATTGGTGCTGCTTGCGTTAGCTCACCCCACCAATACGTATCTGCTGATTTAGTAATAGCATAGATGTTATCGGGTGTCAATGAATACAACTTAGGATCTACCGCAGGGGTACCTGCTTTCCCTGCACTTGGGAACACATAATCTGGGATAGTTACTTCGCCATTTGGGCCAAAGGTGTACTGTCCGTGCGAAGGCGTTTTGCCTGCGTACTTATCTGCCAAATACAAATACTGACCTAATTCTTTGGCATTCAATGATTGGACATCATTCGCCACTTTTTGGCTACCATAATAAGCACTAAACGTAATCTTTGGCACACCTGCTTTTCCTTTTTTCGTAGTAATGATTACTACACCATTGGCAGCACGAGAACCATAGATAGATGCAGAAGACGCATCCTTCAAAATTTGAATAGTTTCGATATCATTTGGATTAAGATTACCTTGATTTTCGGTAGGCACACCATCGATAATGAAAAGAGGGTCGTTGTTACCAATCGTACCGAAGCCGCGGATACGAACGGTTGCATTACCACCTGGCGTAGCATCGTTGACGATACTCAACCCTGAGGCACGACCTTGTAATTGTTGAGCAAAGGTAGTTGCAGGAACAGACTGTAAGTCTTTGGCATTCACTGTAGTTACAGCACCAGTAATATCTCGTTTCGACTGTGTACCATAACCCGTCACAACCACCTCTGTTAGGTTTGAAACGTCTTCAGATAGTCTTACGGTAATGTTGGATTGAGAACCCACTCTAACCTCTTGGTTTTGAAAACCTACAGACGTAACAAGTAATACATCGTTAGCTCCTTTAACTGCGATTGTAAACTCTCCACTTGCGCCCGTAGCAACCCCCACTTTTGTGCCCTTTATCATAACCGAAGCTCCAGGTAACCCTTGTCCGTCGGCCGCTGACAAAACTTTCCCTGTTACTTTTCTTTCTTGGGCTTGGGCGGTCCAAGAAGTCAAAAATAGACAACACAGGGCAATGACCCCTGCTAGTTTTTGTAGTAATTTGTTGTTCATAGAAATAGTGTTTGGAAAAATGTAACGATGATATTGAAGCGAATTATTTGATGCTTATATACCTCCTTTCTTTGCTTAAACGTTTAACTGATTGGTTATAAAAAAAACTTTTTGTAAAAGCTTTGGACTAGTGACTCAAGGTAAAACAATAAGTATATACGTAGTCATCCAAGCAAGAGTAAACCTTGCAAGAGTTTGATTGAACCTCAAAAAAGTGATAATGTGATTTAGTAAAATTTGTTACTTAATTTCAGATTTGGTTTAAATTGTTGGTCTTGAAAAATACATACAAAGCCTTGCTCTATGGGTTTAGTACATAGAGAAAATCCATTCTACGATTGTAGATATGATATACAGCCAAACAAGCATCTACAACAAGCAGCCATGATAATCTGGATGTTGTGTTGTATTGTAAAATAATAGAAGCTAATAGATTGAAGGGTATATCTCCACGGACTGGAGTTTACCTTGTAGCTTCACTTTCATACTAATGTTTTTTGTGGATATTAGAAGATAGCTATCTAGTTTTTGTAAAAAATTATAGGGCAAAAGAAAGCTTATCAGTCCAACAACCGATATACATGTTTTTTGGATTACTTATTTGATTTCATCAACTAGGAGCGGCTCTTCCTAGGAGACTGTATCAAGTGAGTGGTTATAATTACTTATAGAAAACTGGCTTATAAAATTCATTTTTGTGAAAACAACACAGAGATGTGTTAAAGGAGCTTAAGAATTTAACTACGTAAAGTGCAACGACGTGTTAAATAGGTCATATTTCACGCTGTAAATTTTAGAATTATTTCTTAATTAAAAAAATAAAAAATTGTTTTTTTAAGATATTTTTTTGAATTGTACAAAGTTTTAAGAATTACTAATAAAGCAGGATAAGCTTTATTATGATTAGCATACTTTGCATTTTTCACATTTGTACTATCGTCGAATTTCTTTTACGAAAAGTGTTCTATAGTGTTATACGCATAATTAACCCTCCTTCTCCATTTTCGATTCATCTACTTTAATCTCGCCACTACACTTGTTAAAGAATGTTAAATCCAGAAAAGGTTTACAACCATCCACTGAAATCATACCTCATTGAGATAAATTTAAACCTTCTCTTTTATGAAATTTTCAAACATCTCTTTTGCTCTTGTGGCAGTATTGTCCATTTCTTGTAAGAAAGTTTACGAGGTAAATCCCAATGTAGAACCCAAACCAGCCAAACTATCGGTATTCAACGCCTGTACTGATTGTGGGTCGGTAAGTTTTTATTTAGGTACCAAAAAGTTTCTTAACAAAGATATTGACTTTATGACTGAGCTAGGCTACCAAGATTCCCCTACCAATAAAGTGGAATTGAGTTTTAGCCCCAAAGGTTCGACAACTCCCATGGCCAAAAAAGAAATTACTCTTGCCGAGCAAAGTAACTACACCGCCTTTGTGGCTGGTACCAAAGCCAACCCTTCTATTATGGTTTTCAGTGATGATTTATCAAAACCAAGCCCTAAGTTTGCCCATATTCGCTTTGCCAATTTTATGGTCGAAAACAAAGGACTAAATCTTTACCTTCAAGGTCATAGTACACCGCTATTTTCTCAAACAGGCTTTGCTGGGATGCAATCTTTTGAGGCTATCACTCCAGGCTCCAACTACACATTTGTGGTAAAAGACGCTAGCAACGATTCGCTGTTGTTCCAGTTAGAAAAAGTGTCGATTGCAACTGGTAAAATTTATACACTTGTCGCCAAAGGAAGTTTAAAAGGAACGGGCAATCAAAAAGCTTCGCTAGCTCTAGTTACGAACAAATAAGAAATTTTAATGCCCCGTAGAAACGACAGAAACTAGTATTTTCTGTCGTTTTTACGGGGCTACTTATGATCTACTCCCATTTCTTTCATTAGTTCCAAGCCATAATTACGAATAACGGTAACGACCTCAATGGCTCTTAATCCTCTTTCTGTAATGGTATACTCCGTCTTGGGAGGTACAACAGGGTAGACTTTTCTTGTCACAAAACCATCTTCTTCCAACTCGCGAAGCTGTGTGGTTAGCATCTTCTGCGAAATATGTGGTATATCTTTCTGTAGCTCGCTATAGCGCATAATACGGTCTTTCAAACGCCATAAAATGGGCATTTTCCAAGTTCCCCCGATTCTGTCCATCGCAAACTCTACAGGGTTATAATACATTTTTCCATTATACTTAAAATCTCCCATTAGCTTTTTTTATTCAAATATAGCGGTAAAGTCCTGTTGAGCTATACACACTTTTTGGTACGTATCGTACAAAAAAGTTGTACACATGGTTTTGTTGGTTTGTCGATACAATTTTGTTTCATCAATCAAACATCTAAACAACATGATCAAAGAAGTAAACACTTATGTACATTTTCATGGAGCACCCACTAAAGGTACAATCCTAATGGTGGCTAGTTCTCCAAGCACTTCATTACAAACGGGTTGGCCAATTGGCTTTTGGGCTGCCGAACTGACTCATCCACTTCGAGTTTTTCAGGAGGCAGGTTATGAAGTAGTATTGGTATCAACCGAGGGAGGAAAACTTGAAATGGATGGGTATTCTAACCCGACTGATTCAAGTGGTTATTCGGCGCATGATGTGATTTCATTAGGTTATATGCAACAAGACTGGTTTAATTCTATGCTTGCCAACACCAAAAAACTCACAGAAGTTGAAGCTTCTGGGTTTGATGCTATCTTTTTAGTGGGTGGACAAGGTCCAATGTATACTTTCAGAGGCAACCACGATTTAGCAAAGCTTTTTGTCGAATTCTATGAGGCTGGTAAGCCAAGTGCTGCTGTATGTCATTCTACAACTTTGTTGTTAGAAGCCCAAAAATCCGATGGAGAATTATTGGTTAAAGGAAAAACATGGACAGGCTTTGCCGATGCCGAAGAAGAATTTGCCGACCAAGCCGTTGGAATGAAAATTCAACCTTATCGTATAGAATCTGAGGCTAAGAAATTATCAGATACGACTTTCAAAGTAGCCCCACCTTTTTCTTCTTACGCAATTCAAGATGGTAACTTGATTACGGGACAACAACAAAACAGTGGCGCAGCAGTTGCCGAACTTGTTGTTTCATTACTAAATAGATAAGTTATGATACTTCGCAAAGTTTTTAATCCTCTTGCGGTAATTCGCTATATGTTTATAGAAATAACCATAGCAACCTTTGTATCAGTAACAATTTATTTCGTGTATGATAATAAGCATCTTGAAACGATAAGTTTACCCTTTTCGATTGCTGCCATTTTAGGCAGTGCTCTTGCCATTTTTATTGCTTTTAGGAACAATAATGCCTATAGTCGCTGGTGGGAGGCTCGTACAGTTTGGGGGAATATTATCAATAACAGTCGGATTTTTGCTCGTCAAATTATTGTTAATGCAGAGAACGCTGCTGCAATTGACAAAGCCTCCGTACAGGAAGTAGACGTTTACAAAAAAGAACTGGTTTATCGTCAAATTGCTTTTGCTCATGCTTTACGGTTACAGTTAAGGCAACAAAACGCTTGGGAGGAGCTAAAACCATTTTTATCAGAAAAGGAATATCGAGAATTACTAGAGAAAAATAACAAAGCGAATTTCTTAATACAAACCCAGGGGTTCAAAATAAAAGAGGGTATTAGGTTAGAATTATTAGGAGCCTTTGATAATATCAGTATTGAACCAACACTTGCAGGGTTTAGTAATTACCAAGGTGCTTGTGAACGTATCAAGAATACCCCGCTGCTACGCCAATATCATTATTTCACCAAGCTCTTTTTGTATGTTTTTATGGTGCTTCTTCCATTCTGCTTGATTGCTGATTTTAGCAAAATGGATGCTCCAGCTTTAATGATTCCTACAAGTATTTTGATTTCATTTGTTTTTGGAGTCATGGGAAAAGTAGGAGAAGTAAACGAAAATCCTTTCGAAAACCAAATAACAGATATCCCAATGAGCTCGATGTGTAATACCATAGAAAGAGATTTAAAAGAAATGTTAATAGAGCTCGAAATTCCAGCTAAATTAGAACCTAAAGACGGTTTTATTCACTAAAATATTGATACAATGCTTAGTAAAAGTAGAGTTGAGGCTTTTAGCGACGGGGTAATCGCAATTATTATTACCATTATGGCTTTTGAGTTGAAGATACCAGAATTGTCTCAGAGCTTTTCAAACCAAGAGGTTCCAGAGGCACTAGTCAAAGTCATACCCAAGGTATTATCTTACACGCTAAGCTTTGTGGTAGTGGGTATTTTGTGGCTTAATCATCATACCATGTTTGACAAAATTCCTCATGTTGGTACCAAGCTAATTTGGCATAATCTGTTTCTACTCTTTGCTATGTCGTTAATCCCGATGCCTACTAGTTTTTTGGCATCCTATCCCTTGCTGCCACAAGCCGTTATGTTCTATGGTTTTATTATGTTTTTAAATGCTTTTGGTTTCTTGATTCTTCGGAGATACGTAGAAATCCATGCTAAACTGATTCCTTACAATAGTACCATACAAAAAAGCAACTGGATTTCCTGCTCATTATATCTTCTTTCTATTCCTTTGGCATTGGTATCTGTGTATCTGTCTTTTTTCATTTTTATTGGCATTCCTCTCTGGTATTTTTTGCCAGACAGATTTCATAAGTAATGCCGATATCCTAAAATTTGTCTTGTTTAAAATAGTAACAGGACTATCAACTTTACCTATTCTTAGATTTTTAACTTTTTACTTTTATGAAAATTTCAATTATAGGCTCAGGTAATGTGGGTGGGGCATTAGCTCAAAAGTTTATCAAAGCTGGACATACTGTTTTGATAGGCGCTAAATTTCCACTCAGTGAAAAATCCATCAAACTAGCATCTCAAATTGGTGAAGACCGATTTACGACTATCAGAAGTGCAGTTGAGCAAACAGAGGTAATTATACTAGCAACGCCAGCTCCTTATGCAATTGAAATAGCCCAATCATTAGGTGATACAAGCAATAAGGTAATTATCGATACCATGAATATTGTTATGGGACGTGGACCAGCTGGGTTTAGCAATACAAGTGAGGCGATTTTGGCTAATACCCTGACAAATGATGTAGTAAAATGCTTTAATACAACAGGTTTTAACAATATGTTGAATCCTCGTTATGGTGAGCAAACAATAGATGCTTTTGTTGCTGGAGATTCCACAAAGGGGAAAGCTATTGCTCAAGAATTAGCTATCGATGCAGGATTTGAAAACTGCTATGACGTAGGCGGCAATGATAAATTTGATTTGATGGAACAATTTGCCTTCTTCTGGATTAATCTTGCGATGTTTCAAGGACAAGGTAGAGAGATTGGATTTAAGCTTCTCAAAAGATAGGATTAGAGATTGTGAGGTTCTTCACCTCACAATCTGAATAACCTTTACAGGACAAGCCTCTAACGCTTGTTCATTTTCGGGGAGTTCGTCCTCGTTAAGCTGAATTTGATAGATTCCTTTTTTTTCGATAGCACCCAACAGTACAGCTTTACCATCTTTTTTGGACATACGCCAGCGCTGATAGGCTATTTCTACGCAGGCATTGCAACCAATACAACGGTTTCGGTAATGAATCAACTTAAACATGAGCAGGTATGATTTTGTAAAGTTTGTCGGACGGACGTATCTTTTCAGTCACTCGTATCGCTATGGTTTCTCCTCTACTTGCAGTTGTAACAGGATTACCTTCATTGTTTCGGATTTCCTCCGCTACGACCTCCACATACCCAGTGGTTGGGCCTGTAATAATCAATTGGTCGCCAAGATTGATTTCTTGACTTTCGAGTAAAAACTCCCCAACGCCAATTTTTTCAAAATACTTCACTCCTTTGCCTAAATATACCTTTTTCTGAGTAGCTACCGAGCCGTATTGATTACTCCATTCGCCCATTTTACGACCTAAATAGTATCCATCCCAAAAGCCTCGGTTATATACTTTGCTAAGTTCTGTTTTCCAATGCTCAATTTTTTCGGGTGTATAAGTACCATCTGCTATGGCATCTACCGCTTGTCGGTAACACTGTGTAGTGGCAAAAACATAATCGGCAGCGCGTCCACGTCCTTCAATTTTAAGCACTTTTACGCCTGCTTCGATGATTTTGTCCAAAAAATCAATGGTACATAAATCCTTTGCTGACATGATGTATTCATTATCGATTTCGAGCTCTATTCCCTCCTCTTTATCAATAACCGTATATTCTCGACGGCAGTTTTGAATACAAGCCCCCCGATTTGCCGAGGCATTATGGGAGTGTAAACTCAAATAGCACTTTCCAGAAACTGCCATACATAAAGCACCGTGGGCAAAAATTTCGACTTGTACCAAATTACCCGATGGACCAGTAATTTGATTTCGTTGAATGTTTTTTACGATGTCCCCGACTTGTTTCAAAGTCAGCTCACGAGCCATTACCACCACGTCAGCATAATCGGCATAGAGTTCGACTGTTTCGATATTAGTGATATTTGATTGTGTTGAAATGTGGAGTTCCATCCCTTTTTTCCGACAGTAATTCATCACTGCTAAATCTGAAGCAATCACTGCGGTGATACCTGCCTCTTTAGCTTGATCGATAATTCTTCGCATCAAAGAAATATCATGATCGTAAATAATAGTATTGAGCGTAATATAACTTTTTACCCCATGTTCAGCACAAACACGAGCTACTTCGGGGAGGTCATCAACCAGAAAATTATTGGTTTGGCGAGCACGCATATTGAGTTGTTCTACCCCAAAATATACCGAATTAGCTCCTGCTTTGATGGCGGCCATCATCGACTCCCAAGAGCCAGCCGGAGCCATGATTTCTATAGTTGATTGTGTCATTTTGCAAAAGTCTTTGAAAAACTATCTCCATGAGATACGATATTGACCTGTCTTTTGAAAAACAAGTCTTCCTGAAAACCCGCAAAATTAGGCATAGAGTTATTTCTTCTATATAATAAAAGTAGGTGTCATAAACTGATAAATATCAATTTGCGACACCTACTTTTATATATTAACACGGGTGAATAAATTCACCCGCTACATGGAATAACTGCTTAAAAAATCGTCATATTGATACTTTTAAATGCAAAAAAGTGTTAAACTTCAAACTAAGGGGCTTTTTTCCCTTAAACGAATAGAGTTTAAACAGCTTCATTATAAACTCATTACTCCTTTATCACCTTACGAATAAAAGTTTTATCTCCAACGGTCAGTTGCAGAAAATAAACTCCTGTTGATAATGTACTGATATTCAATTGTCCTTCGTGCGCTTGTGAACGTGCGGTATTTTGTTGCACCTCTAATACTCGACCTTGGGTATCACTTAGGCGTAATTCGTAAGAAGCAGGCTTATCGGCTCTAACTTTCCATGTCAAATAATCTGAGGCAGGAACGGGATATACCTCTACATGAATACCGCTTTCCTCCTCTATGCCTAAAACAAAAACAGTTACTTTGGCGGTACCACTTACTGTACCTGTACCGCAGATATTTTTTACTTCTGAAAGTGTATAAGAGGTTGTGGATAAAGGATTTACCGTAATCTCAAATGGCGTTTTCTGAGCAGTAAATTCTTGTCCGTCCGACAATTTAAAAGTCCATGGAGCATGAGAACCCAAGTCTACCTTCAGCTTAGCTTCCTTGCCATAATCAATCGACTGGTCGCCAGAGATACTGGCTGTGGCGGGGATGTTGGCGTATAATCCAACAAATACACTTGGAGAATATTCGTAGCATCCATTTTTTTGTAATAATACTCTATAACGACCAGTTTGAGTAGCTTGGTAAGCAAAGGAGGTTGCATTTGGAATTTCTTCATTATTTTTCTCCCATTGATAAGACACCCCTAATTCATTGCTTGCTTGAAAAAGTAATTTATCTATCCCACAATATGACATAGAGTCTTTAGGAAAAATAGAACTTAGGAACCTAGTTTTGGAAATATTGAGTTTGTCAGATACCCCTTGACAAACTCCATTTGGAGTTTTTAATTCGACTTTTAATTGGTAAACACCTTCAGATTGAGTAAATAAATTCGGGTTGGAGCTTATCAGCTTATTATCTTTTAACCATGAATAAGAAAGCTTTTTAGGGTCTACTGTGTTATTATTCACATTTGCCTTAAGATTTATTAATTGCTCTTGACAAAGAGAAGAATCTATCCCGATAATATCTGTTTTCAACTTATTAAGATATACAGTAATTGGTCCAGAAGTTGTAACACACCCTGATTTGTGAGAAATTTTCACATGATATATCCCCTCCTGATTCGTCGAAAATTCTTTCAGAGAATCTTGAGCAAATGTTGTTTTTACTTTTATACCATTTCTAAAAACTTCATATTGATAAGGTCTCATTCGAGTATCTAATCCACCCATTTTGGCAAATGGATGAATTAGACTAGCGCAACTCGTCAAAACCATTTGATTTTTAGCAATATTATAATTTACGAAAGCTTCATCAGAGTCATTGTATTGGAATATATTCAATTCATTTACGATACCAATCGTAACGACTTTAGATAACATGGAACAAATTTTATCATCGGAATATTTGAGTTTTAGTAAAGCTTGATACTTCCCAGGCTCAGCCAAACGTGCTACTCCAAACGTATAATCAGTGCCATCTATCCTACTAGGTGCTACCAAACTGGTCTTCTCAGTAATTACTCCATTTTCATTTTCGCTACGATAAATTTCTACCCCATCTTTGTACCAGATTTGACTATACCCAATCAACTTCGCCGAGGTTGGACTCCAGAATTCATATCCACTACCACTAATATTAAAGCTTAGCGTAGCTACATCTCCTTTGCAAATGGTGTAGTTGTTAGTTGAATCATGCTCACTGGTAACGTCATATAAGGGAAGTTCAAATGGTTTATTTCGATAAGCCGTTTTTTCTGACATTCCGAAACAATCACCAAGTTTTACGCGTACATGGTAGTTTCCTGTTTCGTTTAACACTAATGAAGAGGCTGTTGCATTCGTTATAATCTCATCATTTTTATACCACTGGTATGAGTAAAATACGTTTGGGTTGTTTACTTGAAGTATATACTCAGGCTTCTTACAGTTATAAAAGGCACTTAAGTCATTCTGATATAATGATGTTATTATAGATAGTGCTTTGGTTGTGTTTTTTTTCACTTCAAAAGTATCAGATATAGACTCACATGAATTCAATTTCATTTTCACTTGATATAAACCACTTTCTTTAGCTTTAAACTCATATCCACCATTTTCTGAAATAGAATCGCCTACTTTTATCCATTCATATCTAGCAGAAAAAGGACGTCTAACATTACTTCCAGCACTAAGAGTAGTATAATCACAAGAGATAATTTGTGAACCTTCAATAAAAGGCTTAGATAGTGTTTTTAACTTAACCGATACTGATTCTGATTCCCACATACATCCAGATGGCATTTTTTCTACCACTTTATAAATACCAGGTTTGGTAGCCTCATAATTAAGCGAAGTGGCACCCGTTATTAAAGTATCATTCAAGTACCACTGTAACTGATTAGTCTGTGTAAAAACTGCCCTTAGAACCAATAAGTCGCAACCAGCGTAATTATTAGGAGAAATTTCCTCTCCATCACTTAGTAGATTAACAACGGGGTAAGTATTATATTCTCCAGGACCATACCTTACATTGATGTATTTTGGGGTGGACTTCAAAGTGCCATCTTCAGATTCAATCCATATACTAGCTTGTCCTTTGACTTGTGGCACGGTTATCTCAATAGGATTTGTTCCTCGACCTATTACCTTCCCTTCCTCGCACAAAACTTTGAAGGTAGTCCCAGCAGGCACATTACCCAAAACCTTGAAAGGTATCATAAGCTTTGTTCCATAACAAGGTGGAGAACTTGTTAAATTAGAAAGAACATCCTGTTCTAACACAATCTGACGGCATTCAGAAGGATTAAGGGTTACTGTAGTTTTTAAGGTATTTGTACATATCGTATTGTTCGAAAAACCCGTAATTACATACTCTCCTTGTTGCTCTGCGGTAAATTTGTTTATGATGATAGGATTTCCATAGCTATATCGATTATTTAGGTCTAGGTTATGCGGCCCTTTCACTTGGTAATATTGTACATTCTCAAAATTTTGACTAAGTGTCGATTGAGGTTTTGGAAAGGTAAATTCACCATTTTCACAAACTGTGAAAGAAGTTGGATAGTGCATATCCAGAGGTTGATTGACGTCGACAGTTACGGTGGCTGATACCTCACAACTATTTCCGTTATTAATTGTAACCGCATAAACTCCTGCATGGGAGTCATTTACATTAGGTATTACAATACCGTTTTGTGTAGTTGTAAAACCATTCGGCCCTACCCATTTAAAATCCTGATAATTACTAATCTTTGGAATCGTCAAGCTACTACCTCGACAAATAGTTAATTTGCTTGGGACATCAACTCCAATTGTAGTGGGCATCGATATTACTGAGCAATAGTCGTTTAGTACTTGTACTTGATACTTTGTAGCTTTAGCTCCAGAAACACTAATTTTAGATGAGGAAGGCACCCTCATTAAAGTATCATTTTTGTACCACAAATATTTGGAGTTGGTCTGGCTTGGAATCTCTAGCGAATATTGCCCTTGTGAAACACAAGCCACCTGAATTGGTACACTTTGAAGCTTTTCCGTTTCAACAACCAGCGTATCTGTAGCGTAGGTGCAGCTCATGTAGGTATATTCAATCCAATATTTTCCAGCCTCGCTAATCAAGAGTTTACAATTAACAATTTTACTATTATCTATAATTTTGCCATCTTTTTTCCATACTGTCTTCAGACCTGTCGCATAGCATCGATCGTCTTTCATCGAGTAGGTTGCTCCTTTGCATAAATGTATCACCCCTTTTCCCTCAAAGTCGGAGTCTACGCTTTCTATCTTTATGTTATTAATAGTTACAGAATCACTATAAACCACACAGCCATTGATTTTATTGGTAGCTTTGAAGTGATACCGACCTTTTTGATTTAAGTTGGAAACTCGAAAGCCCCTAGAAACCAAGGTATCATTTCTGTACCACTCGGGAGTCCAATCTTCTACGTTAGAATAGATAGAATTGATATACATAGCTCTATTTGACATGTTGTAAAGACACGCAAATGAGTCGATAGTATCCAATACGTTGATTTGTGTCACACTTTGTTTACCTTCCTTTACAATAAGGGTATCTCGTGTTATACAACCACCTTGTTTGACCTCTAAAGTATATGTTCCTACCTCATTGTATTTTGCTAAATAGGGATTGCCATTTACTTGTAAGGTATTTTGTAAAACTCCATCTTTAAAAAAGCTAGCATTACCCTCTGCCAAAAAACTGACCCCTACAAAATTGGGGTAGTTCTTACAAATCAAAAATTCCTTACCAAAGTAGTTAGGTCCCCCAGCAAAAGCGTACAAATCACTTAAAACTTTATCGCTGTAAACTACTTCCTGCTTAGCTGAAGTACCCGAACACAAGCCGTCGGTAAGTGTAAACCGATAAACGCCAGGTTCTTTGACCATTAACTCATTCCCCTTTTTGTCTACTAGAGGCTCCTCATTTTTAAACCATTGAATTTGCATGGTTTGTGTATCGTATACATCTTGACTATAAACATTGGCAAATAACCTAGTTTCACCATCATTTTTACACAACTTGATGGGAGTGCTTGTACGGTCATAATTATATGAAACCTTAAAGGAGCTTACTATTTTTACATCAAATAAATTGGTCGTGTATTCACAGTCCTTTGTTTTAATTATAGCATAATAAGACGCTGCTTCTGATAGGTATATTGAGGCAGAAGAAGAGATTTTCTGGCCGTCTTTGTACCAACTTACCTTATCGCTATTGGCAAAATTGATGGTATCAACATAAAGCTGCGGTTTAGCGCCTTCACATAAATTAATAAGAGTCGTTCCAGCTTTATTCATATCTGCATTGAGATACACTTTATCATCAAATGATTTTTCACCAAATTTTAATCTTACAATATTTTCATAAAGACAATCGGGTTTTGAAAATTTTACAGATATTGAATCCTGAACGATACAATTGTATTTATCTTTAATTTTAAGACGATACATTCCTTCAGACATTTTGGAAATCCCTTTTACGACAGCAAATTCCTGACTTGATATAAAATTATTAGCCCCGGACCACTCATATCTCAGTCCATCAATGTATCTATTAAAATACGTCTCAAAATATAATCCTCCGCCAACAATCCTCTGCACGATGGGTGTTCGACCAGACAAATCCTCTTGACCGACAATAACACTTAGATATGTGATTTTACCATCAATTGTTACATAGTATATACCTGAGCTTTCGATGGTTGTCTTTTCAATGACTGGGTTTTGAAGAGTGGAACTAAAGCCATTTGGGCCACTCCATTGATATTTTGAACCTCCAGATGCTGTAAGCCTCAGTGCATTCCCAAGGCAAACAGGTGAGTTAGACGAAGCTTGTTGTCCATAAACAACAAAAGAGGCATGAAATAACAGAAGAATAAAATAGAGGTGTTTCATAATATTTAAACTTGTTGGATAATAATTGATATTTGGCTACTTCTTGACTATTACTCCTTTATCACCTTACGGCTAAAGGTTTTATCTCCAACGGTCAGTTGTAAGAAATAAACTCCTGTTGGTAATGTACTGATATTCAATTGCCCTTCGTGCGCTTGAGAACGTGTCGTGTTATGTTGCACCTCTAGCACTCGTCCTTGGGTATCACTCAAGCGCAAATCGTAAGAAGCAGGCTTATCTGTTCTAACTTTCCATGTCAAATAATCTGAAGTTGGCACTGGGAATACCTCTACAAGAATACCGCTTTCCTCCTCTATACCTAATACCAATACCGTAACTTTGGCGGTACCACTTACTGTACCTGTACCGCAGATATTTTTTACTTCTGAAAGTGTATAAGAGGTTGTGGATAAAGGATTTACCGTAATCTCAAATGGCGTTTTCTGAGCAGTAAATTCTTGTCCGTCCGACAATTTAAAAGTCCATGGAGCATGAGAACCCAAGTCTACCTTCAGCTTAGCTTCCTTGCCATAATCAATCGACTGGTCGCCTGAGATACTGGCAGTGGCGGGGATGTTGGAACGTTGGCCGACTTTTACGGATAGACTATTATCCCAAC
>NZ_JBMLSD010000305.1:0-1758 GCF_049240685.1 Flectobacillus sp. | reverse complement strand
ACCAACCACTCATCGAAAACATAGGTATTTATGCCTTTTTATATGAATCAGAGCTTACTTTTACAACAGCCCCAAAAGAATGATTACATCGAATTAATCAATTATTCGGGGGATGATACATTCAATCTAATCACACAAAATCTCATTCCAAAATCCATTGAACAAACTACCACTCTATCTAATCAATTTAAACTTTACTCAGGTGTTGTTCTTTGTCAAAAAATTTACGAGTTTTGTAGAGCGTATATCAATTACCGTTTCGATAAAGAAGGTACTGAACAAATCAGATTACCCAGACGTACTTGGGCTGATAGACAAAAGGGCGTAGACTGCGAAGATTTTACCATTTTCATCTCTTCTATTTTACACAATCTCAAAGTTAACCACACAATTAAGATGGTTGATTTTGGGCAAGGATGGCAACATATTTACGTCGTTGTTGGAGATGTAATTCTTGACCCTGTTCAAGATAAATTTAATTATGAGGACTCTTATGAGATAGCTCGTGAGTATGACTATAAGTTCTCTCAACTTGGCTTCCTTGGTCGAAGCTTGAGCATCACTTCGAGTGAAAAGCAATTCGTTGAACAGGTAGAATTAGAGCTTGAGCGTAATGAGAAACATAACAAAAGAAGTATCGAAAAGCTTGCTAGTAAATTTGGAATCACGGGCAAAACGGATATCAAAGAGCTCACCGAATTAGCGATTGTTAATGTTTGCAGAAAGATTGCCAATGATAAAAGTACGACCGATTATGAAAAGTATCTCGGCATTCTTGAAACCTATCGAAATCAGGTCATTCTTTCACATAGAACTAGTATTTCGATTCTATTACAACAGTACTCTACAGCCTCCCCCATTGCGTTTTTGGCTGGATTGTATGTAAAAAATGGAGTACAAAATTATCAAGGTCAAATTTTTGAACCAACGGCAGGTAACGGCATGATGACCATTGCTTTTCGTCCTGAGCAATGCACTGTCAACGAAATAGATGATACCCGATACAAGAATTTATTAACTCAAGGCTTTAGAAAAGCAACTCAAATCAATGCTATCTACAACACGCCTAACGAGAAGTTTGATGGAGTCATTACCAATCCGCCATTTGGGGCAGTTGACCAAAGGGATTACCTAAAGATTGACAATAAATACATCCTAAAAGACCTTGACCATATTCTTAGTTATTATGCGCTCAATAATCTAAAATCCGATGGTCGATGTGCCATTATCATCGGTGGCCATACTCATTACGATAGTGAAGGAAGGGTTCAGGCAGGTAAAAACAGAGTTTTCTTAAGCTACCTATACCGCTATTTTAAGGTAGATGACGTAATTAACATCAATGGCGACCTTTACTCAAGACAAGGAACGAGCTTTGATATTAGACTCATTCTTATTTCGGGTATAAAACAAGTCTCAGAGGGCTTTGCTCCACTCAAGGAACAAGCCAGAAGCGAAGTAATCAATACTTTCGAAGAGCTTTACGAAAGAGTTACTTCAAACTTTATTAGCCAGCAATCAACTAACAACAGTACTCTCAAAATTAAATACAAATATAGACTAAGACTTCAACTACAAGCGAAGTCGCTTTTATCAGTACTACATGAAAAAAACTAAAAAATTGATGGATATTGCCCTTGGCATGAAGTACCCTGTACTTTCTCAGGGACAATCTCTCGATGTGGACACACCCGACTCAATGGGTTTTGAAATCAATCAAGCGCTACAAAATCTCAAACAAGCCATTGGCGGTGACGT
>NZ_JBMLSD010000304.1:0-15803 GCF_049240685.1 Flectobacillus sp. | reverse complement strand
TCGCCTTTTTCATTAATTCCAGAACACAAATAGCTAATCAATAGCGGAACATTGGGTTGAACTTGAAAGTAAATAGGCTTTAAATCTGGCTCATATTGCTGGGCTACTAGCTTTTGAATCAATGAAGAATTACCTATTAGTTTCTCAGCTAATTCTGTTGGTTTTTCTAAACGAATACAGCCGTGGCTTAGCCAGCGACTATTTTTCTGGAAAAGCTTTTTGGCATTTGTATCGTGCAGATAGACTGTAAATGGATTATCAAAATCAAATTTTACAATTCCTAAAGAATTATCACATCCTGCCACTTGTCGTAATTTATAAGGAAAGTTTTTGGCATTAAAGCTCGACCAAGGAAGTGTTGTTTCATCAATTACATTCCATTTTTGATCAAGCACTTGTATGCTGTTGTTACTCAAGTAATTGATATCTTTTTGGATTTGGGGCAACATTTCTTTAATAGTAATACTCGACGGAACAAACCAATATGGGAAGAAGATACACTGTTTTATGGTACTCATCAAACTGGGAGTGGGCGTTTTGGGATTACCAACAATTACACGCATTGATAAGGTTTTAGTTTGTGCTTCAATCATGGAAAACTCAGCAGAAGGGATATTGACCCATAGATAAGTTGGGTATTGCCAAGCATTCAAGAAACGAATAGAATTGAGGTCGTACCGAAGTTGGTTTAGTAGTTGTGATTTCCCCGAGTTTAAGGCTTTAAGGGTGTTTATTCCCAATTTCCCATCAGGTTCAAGGTTGAATTTTTCTTGAAACTGTTTCAGCGCTTCTGTCAAAATGATCTCGCTATCATAAGTGCTCAGCGACTCTATACATTGCCAAAAAACTAATTTTTGTTGAAGACTCTTATTTTCGACTAAGGTTTTAGCCAATTGGGTTGGCATAAACAAGCTGTCGGGTGCATTCAGTACCCGCTCGTATGTTTCTAGTACCTTTTTATAGTGTCGATTTTTTACTTCGTATTTTTGAAGAAGTTTTGTAAAAGACTCATTTTTGATATTTTGATAAAGGACTTGTGGAATGTTTACAGACTGGTTTTGGTATTCAATTCCATTAAAAGCCAAGGTATTGGGTTTGGTTCCAGAAGTATAATCATTGAAATAAGTCAACATCGCATGAGTACACAACAACTCATACTCAAGCTGGTTGTTGGTTGATTGAAGAAGATAGTCGAAGTGATAATTTTGGGGGTTTAGTCCAAATTGTACAGCTTTACGAAGCTCTTCTATGAAGCTTTCTTGAAATGCTTTATTGTCGTACCAAACAGGTTGAAAATTGTTTAGTTGATAAAAAGCCTGTAATTCTGATGGTTTTGTAATATTGAGTTGCTTGGCAAAAACAGGGTCTTCGCACAATTGTTTTATTAGACTTTCTAGATTTGCTTGTGCAAAAGTATAAAAGGAAATTATTAGGAAAATAAAAGACAAATAGACCTTTTTCATAAATAAATAGCTTGTTGTGGAAGACTTATACAAAGGTCGCTTGGAAAGGAGAGTAGAAAACTGAGTAGTTTAGGTAGAAAAAATGATAAATATCATTTATCAAAAAAGCCATTCCTGAAGGAATGGCTTTTATACTATTAGCAGATGATACAGTGTTTATTTTGTCCCGTATTTTTCTGAATATTTTTTGTACAAACGTTTTTGTTTGTCATCCAAGTCGATTTTCTTTCCTTGAATAAATGCATGTTCCACTTTGGCCGAACGCATATCTAACAAGTCGCCTTGTGAAACTACCAAAGTTGCTTGTTTGCCAACTTCCAATGAGCCCACATATTTGTCGATACCCAAGATTTTAGCATTGTTGATTGTTACCAATTTCAAAGCATCGTCTTTTGACATACCGTGCCCAGCAACAGTACCAGCCAAGAAAGGCAAGTTGCGTGTACGCCAGTGCATACCAATATAGGCCAAACCAACAGTTACACCTTTTTGAGCCAACAATTGAGGCAATTTGTACGGCAAATCTGTGTCGTCATCTGCGCTATTTGGCAAACGGTGCGTTCCAGATACAATCACAGGAACGTTGTTGTCACGCAAGAAATCTGCTGCTAAAAGAGACTCCTCTCCACCGATAATTACGATGCTTTTTACCCCTTTTGATTTAGCAAACTGAACAGCTTCGATGATTTCTTTACCATAATCAGCCGAGATGTACAATTTTTTAGTTCCGTCAAAAAGGCCTTTCATTGCTTCCAATTTTACATTGATTGGATTAGGGTTTTTGATTTGAGCATAAGCGGTTGCATCATCAAACAATTGCGCAATTTCACGGATTTGTTCTTCTTTTTTATCATTTTTCTTGGTCGTTGCCGAGAATGTTTCAAAGTTAAATTCACGCTTGAAATAGCCAACCCAGTTAAGGTGGATACCATCATCTTTTTTGAGTACAGCATCTTCCCAGTTCCAGCCATCCAAATTCATGATAGAAGACATACCCGAGATAATTTCACCTACTGGCGTAACCTGAGTAATCAAAACGCCGTTACCACGAACCGTTGGAATTAATTCTGAGTCAGTGTTATAAGCAATCAAAGCACGAACATGAGGGTTGATGGCACCTACTTCTTGTTGGTCGACTGTAGCACGAACTGCTTCGATTTCTACCAAACCTAGTTGGTTGGCAGGAGCAATCAAGCCAGGGAAAACGTGTTTTCCTGTTACGTCGATGGTTTCTGTACCAGTTTTATCATAAGTTGTTCCTGCAGGACCAACTTTAGTAATAATTCCTTTGTCAAAAACAATCACCCCATTTTCGATAACAGGGCCTGCAGCGGTGTGAATAGTGGCACCCGTTAAAGCAATAGGCTTGGTTTGGGGAGCAGCAGCAGCTTGGTTTTGAGCAAAGCTAGTCTTCACACCCAAAAACAAAGCTAGTGTATATAATAATGCTGATTTTTTCATTTTGAAATAAAATTTTAAGTCATGAAAAATGTCTGAGCTTGACATTTTATCTTAAAATACCTACTGAATTTGAAACAAATAATGCTTTGATAACTTTGCAGAGTAGTAAAGGAGAGTGATTCATCATTCACAACTCACCATTCAACACTCTATTTGTCACAGTTGTCTTGTAACTGTAATGTACCAAATGCACGAGTTTCGCCTTCTTCTTCAGTTAAACCGCCCAAAGAGTTACAAACGAACAATCTTGGTCTGCGCATTTCTGGTTTTGCAGTAGGAGCGCCACTTGCTTTAGAATTCAACATTTTTTGAATCAAACGATTACGTTCAGCAGCGATATTTGCACGCAATTCTTTGTCTTTTTCGATGTCGAAATACACTGCACCTTCAATGATTGTTTTTTCAGGTTTTGCGTAAATAGATAGAGGGTTCTCGTTCCAAAGAACAACGTCAGCATCTTTACCAGCTTTGATACTTCCCAAACGATTGTCGAGGTGCATCATTTTTGCAGGGTTCAAGGTTACCAATTTCCAAGCTTCTTCTTCAGTAAGACCGCCATACATGACTGTTTTTGCAGCCTCTTGATTCAAACGACGAGCCATTTCAGCATCATCAGAGTTGATTGAGGTATTGATACCAACTTTTGTCATCAAGGCAGCATTGAAAGGAATGGCTTCTTTTACTTCCATTTTGTATGCCCACCAGTCAGCAAAAGTAGAACCACTTGCTCCGTGTGCCTTCATTTTGTCAGCTACTTTATAACCTTCCAAAATGTGAGTAAATGTATTTACTTTGAAACCCAATGAATCAGCTACTTTCAACAACATATTGATTTCGGACTGCACATAAGAGTGACAAGTAATAAAACGTTTTTTGTTCAAAATCTCAGATAGAGCATCCAATTCCAAATCACGGCGTGGAGGAGTCAACGTAGCTTTGTTGGCTGCTTTGTTATATTCAGCCCATGATTTATCGTATTCTTTTGCACGCAAGAAAGCGTCCATCATAATTTGCTCAACACCCATACGAGTTTGAGGGAAACGGATACGAGCACGGTCACCCCAGTTTGCTTGTTTTACGTTTTCACCCAAAGCAAACTTGATATATCCATCAGCATTTTGAATTTTCATTACTTCTGGAGCTTCACCCCATTTCAATTTCACGATTGCCGATTGCCCACCGATACAGTTAGCCGAGCCGTGGAGCAATTGTGATGAAGTTACACCACCCGCCAATTGACGATAGATATTTACATCTTCAGAGTTTACTACATCTTCCATACGAACTTCAGCCGTAACTGACTGAGAGCCTTCGTTTACCGAAAGCAAGGCAATATGAGAATGTTCGTCAAAAATACCGTTGGTTAAGTGTTTGCCTGTACCATCAACCACTTTTGCACCAGTTGCAGACAAGTTTTTACCCACCTGAGCAATTTTACCATCTTTCAATAATACGTCCGTATTTTTCAAAATACCATCCTTCTCGTTTGTCCAAACGGTAGCATTTTTAATCAATAGAGTCTCTGCTTTTGGTTTTGTTTCAGAACCGTATCCATTAAAAGGATACACGATTTTGCCAATAGTTGGAACAGGTTTTTTGGTAGTGTCAGCTTTTGCAACAGGCTCTTTGAAAGCTTCTTTGAAAATAGCATCAAATTTTACAGGAGCACCTGCTGCATCAAAACCATCGCCTTTGATGTTTTTGCCATCATAATAAGCACTAATACGAGTATCACCTTTATCTTTTTTCGCATCTAATTTGAAAGATAGAGTCAACAAATCGCCTGTTCTTGTCACTTTTGGAGAAACCTTAACTGAATCTGATACTTGGATTTGGAATTCTGGTTTATCTACTTTACCAGTTACATTCAATTTCAAACCTGATTTACCTGCCACGCTTAAATCATACGTAGCACGCATATCAGTTACGTTCATATTGTTTAAAACGTAGCGTTTTCCTTTTACCCAGTTTTCATAAATTACATTGTTTTCTTTAAAAAGATTATCAGATGTAATCAAGAAGTTGGCCAACAAACCAGGTTTGATACTACCTACCAGATTATCTACCTTGTGTAACTGAGCAGGAACAGAAGTTAGGGCTGCCAAGGCAACTTTTTCATCCAAGCCATATTCTACCGCTTTGCGCAAGTTTGCCCAGAAATCAGATTTGCTTCTTACGTTTGAAGTAGTAATTGCAAAAGAAACACCCGCTTTTGCCAAAATCGCAGGGTTGGCAGGAGCCATTTCCCAGTGCTTCATATCGGCCAAAGAAACAACGTTGGCATCGAATGGGTCTTCTACATCTGGCGTTGTAGGGAAGTTCAGTGGAATAATCAAGGAAACACCAGCGGCTTTTACTTCGTCAAGACGTTGGTATTCGTCACCACCACCTTTGATGATATAATTTACACCAAATTCCTTACCGATTTTATTGGCTCTCAAAATCCCCAATTTGTCAGATACCTCAAAAATTTGTGGTATCGATTGGCTGTTGTTAAACGCTTCTAAAGAGATATTATATTCAGTTTTGTTTTTACTTTTCTTGTACCAATCTGCATCCAAATAGGTTTGACGTAACAGTGCCACCGAACCCATAAGGGAGTTTGGATAATCCTGAGTCGAAGAGCCTTTCGACAAAGAATAATGCGCAGAAACATCACTTTTTAACAAAGCCTCTTGGTCACGACCGTCGATTAAGGCAACCAATGCCGAAGTACCGCGAACGATACCATCCTGTACGTGTGTGATGGTAGCTCCAAAGCCAGCCTTACGCATATCGTCGGCGGCAGAAGGATTACCCGTGTACATAGTCGAAGCATTTACCTCTGGTAGCACTGCTTGGTTCCAGTTGTAGGCACCTTGTTTTTTGGATTCGAACTGGGGGTCTCCTCTAAAGCTACGCCCTTCTCTTTTTAATTCAGGCATACCATAATTACTATACGGTTCGATTAAAGAAGGGTAGATACGTTTGCCTTTGAGGTCAATTACTTGGGTTCCAGCTGGAAGGGTAATATTTTTACCAACAGCTTCAATTACCGAACCCTTGATAACAAGCGTTGCGCCTTCAAGAACTGTGTTGGCATCGGAGACGATAGTTGCATTCACAAATGCATACGTGTTTGGACGCTCATCCTGTACTCCGTTTCGAGGAAACGTGGTAGTTTGAGCTCTTAGCACCGTCCCAAACATAATAATGTTGATGAACGTGTAAAAAATCTTTTTCATAAAAAGAAATTTAGATTTAAGGTAGTTTGTGTAAAGTGATATGGCAAATTGGGAGAATTTCCCAACGAAATATTACATCATGTAAAAATTGTAGGATAATCTCTAACTTCCAACAAGTTTAGACCAAATTTAGACCAAGTCAGGGATTCCATCGCTTAAATACAAAAGGGTTTTTTTTAGAGTAGGATAATAAAGCGTTTTTATAATATTTTTCTCGTAAACGTTTCCGTAAACGTTTACGGAAAAATATTCAATAAAACCCTTGAAAAGTGCTATTTTGTTTGTATATCTTTAGGAAAGAATCTCAGAAAACAACTCTTTTTTATGATGACTGCAAAAAGAATTACGGATGAAGTAGCTTTATGGAACGCTTTTCGTGGAGGGGATCACGAGGCTTTTACCTTAATTTATAGAAGCTATGTAAACCTTTTGTATAACTACAGTACAAGTATCACTCAAGACCGTGAGTTAATCAAAGACTGTTTGCACGATTTATTTGTAGAGCTTTGGAAAAATCACCAAAATTTAGGAGAAACTACTTCCATTCGTTATTACCTGATGGCGTCTATCAAAAGAAAGTTGGTGCGTCATTTGGAAACCCAGCAACGTCAGACTTTGCATCATGAAGGTTATTATGTCGAAAATCCAGATTTTGTAGGTTCGCATGAAAACCGTTTGGTGGCCTTTGAAGAAGAACAAAAATTCAATCATGTACTTAGTGAGTCTTTTCGTTTTTTGACAAAACGTCAAAGAGAAGCAATTTCTCTGAAATTCTTTCATGATATGGATACCGACCAGATTTCAAACAAAATGAATATCAATCCTCAGTCGGTCTATAATCTTATTTTTGGTGCCCTAAAAACGCTTAAACAACACATGGGTACCGAACAACTAGCTTTTGCATAGGGATTAGATTAAATACATAAAGATTACCGAAAACCTGTCACAAAAAAATTGTGCAGGTTTTTTTTATTTTTTTCAGTAGAAAATAATAACGGTCGTCTTATGTAGTTAAAATTCAAAAAATAAGTAGAATAATTATATATATTTTCCTGTCTACCTCAAGCGTATATTTTTCGAATAAAAACCTACAACCGTCTCTATTTACTCCTAGTTTAAGGCCTTTTTTTTTAATCAAATAATTGTAATTCATTTAGTTAAGATAAAATTTAAAAAACTATCCTTTTTTATCTGTAAAACTGAGTAGAAAACAAGAACTGCTGTCTTGTGTAGTTAAATTGCAAAAAATACTTTACAAAGTTCAATTTATGGCGCGCCTCGACAACATTCTAAAATATGAGCATTACAAAGCGGAAGATTTTATATCTGATACCTTTTTTTTAGAATGGGTAGCATCTCCAAATAACATTGAATGCTGTGTTTTTTGGAATCGTTTGATGGAAATTTATCCAGATAAATGCAAAGAAATCAATATGGCCAAAGAGATACTCCTCTTCGATATTCCTGGCTCAGGTCTTGACCCTTTCGAAGAAGAAAAACTTTGGCAGAAAATCAATAAATCTTTATTATCCTAATTATCCTAATCAATCAGTTTCATTTTAAAACCAATAGACTATGCAAAGTAAACCTTTACAATTGAAAAGAGGGCTATTTGGAATGTGTGCGTTGCTTACGTTGATGTTGTTAAGCTTCACAGGACTAGCCCAACAGGCAATTTCAGGGAAAGTGACTTCTTCGGAGGACGGGCAGGCCGTTCCTGGTGTAAGTGTTATGCTAAAAGGTACCAACAAAGGTACAACCACAGATGCAAACGGTTCTTACAAAATTAATTCATCGTCGGCTAAGGATGTTCTAGTATTTTCAGCCATTGGCTATACAAGCTCAGAGGTAGCCGTAGGTTCAAAAAATACCATTAATGTTGTATTGAGTGTTGAAAACCAAGCTCTTTCTGAGGTAGTAGTAGTTGGTTATGGTACTCAAAAGAAAAGCCAGCTGACTGGTGCTATTTCACAAGTATCGGCCAAACAAATTTCAGAAATGCCTATTACCAACTTAGGGCAGGCACTTCAAGGTAGAACAGCGGGTGTTGACGTTTCTCAATCAGGTTCTAAACCTGGTCAAACAGCAAAGATTTTGATTCGTGGTCGTCGTTCATTTAATGCAGGAAACGACCCTCTATATGTAGTGGATGGTATTCCTTTGTCGGCTGGTTATGAAGATTTTAACCCGAACGATGTACAGTCGATGGAGGTTTTGAAAGATGCAACAGCTACTGCGATTTATGGTGCCAGAGGTGCAAACGGTGTAGTTTTGATTACAACAAAAAGAGGTGCGGTAAAAGGAAAAACAACCGTTACTTACGATATGTACGTTGGTCAGTCTCAAGTATTAAACAAATTAAGACTGTTTAACGGAACTGAATTTGCTGAATATGTACGTGAAGCTTACAGATCTACTGGTATTTATAGAAATGCAGCAGGGGCTATAGTTCCAACAGGACAATCTGATCCTGTAGCAGATGGAAAAGTGGCAGTATTAGGTGGTGACCCTAACGTAGTGGAGGGCTTGGCTCAAGGAAGAAGTACAGATTATCAAGATTTGATTTTGAAAAATGGTTTTCAACAAAACCACTCAATCGGTATCCAAGGTGGCAATGATAGAACTCAATTCTATATTTCAGCAGGTTATTTCCTAGACAAAGGGGTTACAGAAGGATTAGATTATGCTCGTTACTCTTTGAGAGCCAACATTGACCATGAAATTAATAGATGGTTGAAGGTGGGTATTTCGTCATATATGATGTTTAGTGATCGTAACGGTGAAAACCTAAACCCATATAGCTTTACGCTTGGTCAAAATCCACTCGGAGCACCTTACAAAGCGGACGGCTCTATTAATTTTACTCCTACAAACGATGCTTTGTTGACCAACCCATTGGCCGAAATCGTACCAGGGGCGCAAGTTGACAACACGAAAAAATACCGTATTTTCAACAGTATTTACACAGAAGTAAAATTAATGGAAGGTTTGAAATACCGCGTAAACTTTGGACCAGACTTCACATTATCTCGTTGGGGTAGATTCATTGGTGCGCAAACAAACGCCAGAAAAGGTGGTGATGCTCAGGCAAGTACTCAAAGTAATTTTGGATTCAACTGGACTTTAGAAAACATTATTAACTATACAAAAACTATCCAAAAGCATAACTTTAATGTAACATTGCTACACTCAATCCAAAGAGATCGTTACGAAAACTATGCTGCAAACGTTCAAGGTGTTCCTGCTGAAACACAACAATTTTACAATTTAGGAAATGCTAGTTCAGTATTAGGTGTTGGTAGTAACTTGACTGAGTGGACAATCAACTCATTGATGGCTCGTATCAACTATGATTACAACGATAAATTCTTAGTAACCTTGACGATGCGTCGTGATGGCTCTAGCCGTTTTGGGGTAAATAGTAAATATGGTAATTTCCCAGGTGTTGCTGTTGGTTACAACATTAGTAATGAGCCATTCTTGAAAAGCGTACAGTGGTTAGATTTGTTGAAAGTTAGAGCAGGTTGGGGTTCGGTAGGTAACCAAGGGGTTGCACCATACCAAACTCAAGGGTTGTTAAGCCGTACTGCCTACGCTTGGGACAATACAGCTGCGTTTGGTTACAGACCAAGTACGATTGGTAACCCTGATTTGAGATGGGAATCTTCAGCAACTAAAAACGTGGGTATCGACTTTAGTTTCTTAAAAGGAAGAGTGCAAGGTTCATTAGAATTGTACCAAACCAATACAACAGATTTGTTATTGTCTGATCAGTTACCAGGCTCAATAGGCTTTAGTGCTGTAACCAAAAACGTTGGTGAAACACGTAACAGAGGTATCGAATTAGGTGTATCTACCGTAAACGTTGACACAAAAGGAGGTTTTAGATGGACTACTGATTTCCAGTTTACTAAAAACAGCGAAGCAATTGTTTCTTTGTACAATGGAGCAAAAGATGATATTGGTAACAAATGGTTTATTGGTCAGCCTTTGAATTCATTCTTCGATTACAAAAAAGTAGGTATTTGGCAAGTTAGCGAAGCAGAACAAGCTAAGAAATTCTATCCTGGAGACAACGCTAACGCCTTGGGAGCAGGTGTCGGTCAAATCAAAGTTCAAGACACTAATGGCGATGGTGTTATCAATGCCAACGACCGTGTTTTATTAGGCTCGGATGTACCTGATTTCTCGGCTGGTTTAACAAACAGATTTACTTACAAAAACTTTGACTTATCATTCTTCTTATTCGGTCGTTTTGGACAAATGATTGTGAGTGGTTTCCATCAAAACAACAATGCTTTGGCGGGTCGTTACCAACAAATCAAAGTTGATTACTGGACACCAAACAATCCAAATGCAGAATTCCCTCGTCCGTTTAGTAATCAAGAGTTCCCTCAGTACAACCAAACTTTGATTTACTTTGATGGTTCATTTATCAAGTTACGTAACATCAACTTTGGCTACTCATTCAACTCAACCGTCGCCAAAAAATTAGGCATGGAATCATTGAGAGTTTTCTCAAGTATCCAACAACCGTTCATCTGGTCTAGCTTTATTTCTAAGTACAATGGCGTAGACCCTGAAACTTCAGGTACATCTGTAAACAATGGTATCACACCAGCAACCAAAGTATTTACAGTAGGTATCAACGCTAAGTTCTAATAAATGACTTAGTTGAAATTTCTTAATGATAAACAGTCTAACGAAAAATGATTAATAAGATGAAGATTAACAATATATTAAAACATGCAAGAGTACTAGGGATAGCAGCATTGATGTTGACCGGTCAGTCTTGCTCTGATGTCTTGAACGAAACAGTTGTATCAGGTATCGGTAACGATTATATGAATACAACCAAAGGGTATGAAGATGCAGTAAATGCAGCTTATTCTTCTCTTCGTAACTATTATGCCACTCAGGCAGGTCTTACCATGACCGAATATGGTACCGATATTTACGCTACGGGTGCCGATGGCTCTTACAAGGGTTTTCATTTTTATGACACTCAGTTGAACCCAACAGTAGATTATTTGGCTACAATTTGGGATGAATTATATCGTGGTATCAATACCTGTAACGCGATTATCGAGCGTGCGCCTAAAGTAACTTTGGCAGATGCAACCAAAAAAATCAGAGTGGCAGAAGCAAAATTCTTGAGAGCCCACTATTATTTTATTTTGTTCCAGCAATACGGTGGAGTAGATTTGAGATTAACAGAAACATTGGCTCCTACCAAGCAAACCAAAAGAGCTACAAATGCAGAAATGTATGCAGCTATCATTAAGGATTTAACTGAAGCAATTGCCGATTTGCCAAATTCATCTACGCAATACGGTCGTGCTATCAAGCCAGCTGCCGAAATGTGTTTGGCCAAAGTATATCTTTCAAAAGCATATTCTACGGTAAAGGCTTCTGATGATTTCTCTAAGGCTGCCTCACTTTGTACAAACGTTATCAACAACTATGGGTACAAACTTTTGGATGATTTTGCGAGTGTTTTTGATGAAAATAATCAAAGAAACGCCGAAATCGTGTTTGCTGTGCAGTATACTTCAGACCCACTCACAAACCTTACAAACAATACGGGTGCTGTGAATGGTGGTAATAACCTCCACTTGTTTTTTGGTATGCAATATGACGTACAAGCAGGTATGCAAAGAGATGTTCTGAATGGTCGTCCTTTCAAACGCTTGCGCCCTACGACTTACTGTACAGATGTGGTGTTTGGAGAAAGAGTTAATGACTCTCGCTATAAGAAAACTTTCAAGGATACTTGGTATAGCAATAAGCCTGGTACTTATGTGACAGCTTTCGATGATTCGAAATCTTCGGTGACTTTCGTAGCTGGCGATACGGCTATTTTTATCCCAGGTTATGAAATGTCCAAAGCAGACCGTGCTAAAAAGAAATACCAAGTGTTGGTACCTAGTAAATACTCTGAGGCATTGTTTCCAACTTTAAGAAAATTCTTTGATACCAAACGTCCTGATATGACTTATGAAGCAGGTAGCAGAGATTTCTTCGTGTATCGTTTAGCCGATACGTATTTGATGTTGGCTGAAGCTCAAATTGGTTTGGGTAATAGTCAAGCCGCTGCCGATGCTATCAATATGGTTCGTCGTCGTGCAGCTTGGGCTGGAAAACAATCTGCTATGGAAATAACTGCTTCGCAAGCTACCTTCGATTTCATGGTGGAAGAAAGAGCCAGAGAATTGGCGGGTGAGCAAACTCGTTGGTTAGATTTAAAACGTTGGGGTATTTTGGTTGACCGTGTGAAAAAATACAATCCACAAGCGGCAAACAATATCAAAGACATCCACAATGTCCGTCCAATCCCACAAACACAGATTGACCGTACCGAAGGTGGAAATACAACTTTCCCACAAAATGCTGGGTACTAATCGTCAGTTGGTTGTTACATAATAAAGAAGATGAATGACTCTTAAGATTAGTTCATCTTCTTTTACCACTAAAAGCATAATTATATACTTGACCCTAATACCAAAACCAAGGGGCGTTCCGAGAGAGACGCCCCTCTTTTTGTTAATATATCCAACTCCAGCAGCCTAATCAATGCAGGATAGTCTCCATTTTTTGAAAATTTTGAGTAACTTTTGGATTTTAAAGGCTTTTATATCAAAATTTAAGACGAGATTGTGCAAACAATCCTATTCGACTAGAAAACCAGATTATGAAAAAAAGTATCATTATGACGGGGCTAATGCTGATGAGTGCAAGCATTTTTGCTCAACAAAAAACAGATAAAGTACAACTTGTAGTAAAGAAAAATGAAAGAAAGGTAGATGTACTTGTTGATGGACAGCCCTTTACTTCTTACTTCTATCCGAGTGATTCTATCCTGAAAAAACCTGTACTTTTCCCAATTCGTACCGCTCAAGGAACCATGATTACGCGTGGATATCCCTTTATTAAAAAAGCTGGTGAACGTGTAGATCACCCGCATCATGTGGGTATGTGGCTCAATTATGAATCTGTGAATGGTTTTGATTTTTGGAATAATTCAACGGCTATCAAGGATCGTTCAAAATATGGAACTATTCGTCATACTGGTATCGAAAAAGTGGCTGGTGGGCACGGAAAAGGCGAATTGCAGGTAACTGCCGATTGGATTGATACCGACGGAAAAGGTAAAACGCTTTTGAAAGAAGAAACAACCTATATTTTTACGGCCAAAGGAAATCAACGTATCATTGACCGTATTACGACCCTGACCGCTGTAGAACCTGTAACTTTTGCAGATGTAAAAGATGGTATGTTTGCTATTCGAGTGGCACGTGAATTAGAGCACCCTTCCGACAAACCTGATGTGTTTGTGGATGCAAATGGCATCGAAACAAAAGTAGATAAGCTTGATAATACGGGTATTTCGGGCAAATATCATGGTAGCAATGGTGTAATCGGCGAGGAAGTTTGGGCCACGCGTGGTAATTGGATGAACCTTTCGGGTAAAATAAAAGATGAGGATATTAATATCGCCATCATCGACCATCCTAAAAACTTGTCCTACCCAACTTATTGGCATGCAAGAGGATATGGTTTATTTGCCGCCAACCCACTCGGGGTAAGTGTTTTCTCGAAGGGCAAGGAGAGTTTAAATTATAAACTAGCCCCCAACCAGTCTGTAACATTCAAATACCGTACAGTGATTACTTCTGGTAAAGTTTCGGACAAAGAATATGAGGATTTGGCAAAGGATTTTGCTAATCAGTAAAAAATATATTCAAGAGGAAACGCTCGGCCCACAAAATGGCTGGGCGTTTTTTATTGGGAGAAATTGAATGCATTCTTTTCAAGCTTTTTCCTAATTTAGAGAAACCAATTTCTATAAAAACTCCAATTTTAACATGAAAAATCTCTTTCTAGGAATCTACTTAGGATTCTTATCACTCGGCTGTACTTCTCAAGCTCAAGAAGCTTCGCCTATTGTAGGCACTTGGCAATTAGTATCAGGCACAACCATCAAAGATAAGGACACAACCCTTACTGATTATACAAAAGGTCAGGAAATGATTAAAATTATTACCCCAACTCATTTTTCTTTTTTGCGACATGATTTGAATCATGGGAAAGACTCTACAGCAACCTACAGCGCTGGTGGGGGTAGAGTTAAAATCGAGGGTAATCAATACAAAGAGTATTTAGATTATTTCAATGTTCGGGAATGGGAAGGCGGCGAATTCGAATTTGACTTTCAGGTAAAAAATGATACTCTAATCATCCAAGGAATAGAAAAAGTGGAGAAGCTCGGTGTAAATCATATCAATATAGAAAAGTACATTAAAGTTAAATAAGCTTGAATAATTGCACAAAATGAGGTGTTGAAGGCACAAGGCGAGGAGTTCTAAATGTATTTTTAGTAATGATAGCTATGTTTTTACCGATTGCCCAACGCCGAAAGCCGTAAGCTCAAAAATTGAATTTTATTTTATACTGTCCTTATAGTCAATTACTTAATGCTGGATTGTGAGTTCTGAGTGAGTTGTGTACAAAGGATTCTAAAAGTGTCTATTTCGGATATCGGATGTGGAGTTTCGGAAGGGTCAGCTTTTATATTTTGTAAAAAATAAAGATATTTTACTTTGTCCCCAGAATCATAAATCCCAAATCCTCAATTGTTGGAAATCCTCCGTACAGCACTAGTTTTGAATTTTGAATATTTCCAATAGAACGGATTTAAACGCCAGCTTATCAACAAGCACACATGTTGCCTTGTGCTTACAGCATGACAACTTAATTCTAATTTTGCCCACTTAATTACTAAACTTAACAATTTTATGATCAAAAAACTGAAATGGCTCATATTGTCTTTATTATTGCTTGTAAACCCAAAGGTCATACAGGCACAAACCAAACTTTTTAATCACAAAAATTTTAAAGGATGGTATGCCTATGAACCTAAATCTGGTAAACATCAAAACGCTTCTGATTTGTTTAATGTCGAGAAGAAGATGATTCGTCTTTACGGCGACAAATTAGGATATGTCATGACAGAGCAGTCTTTTAAGAATTTTCAATTGACTGTTGTTTTCAAATGGAATAACGACTCGACAATTACCCGTAAAAGTAATAAACGCAATAGTGGAATTATGTATTTGGTTCCGACATCTACTAAAGATACCTTGTGGCCAAAAGGAATACAATATCAGGTAAAAGAAGGAGGAACGGGCGATTTTGTACTATTGCAGGAGGTATCCTTATTAGTAAAAGGCAAACAAACCGAACCAGGCAAAAGTGTTACTTCTCCCAGATTTTTGGACAGTGAAAACCCATCAGGTGAGTGGAATACCGCAGTTATTACAGTGAAAGATGGATTAATTAGACAAGAGTTAAACGGAAAATTAGTTAATGAAGGTCAACTAACGGAACCAACGGAAGGTAAAATTCTCCTCCAATATGAAGGCTATCCAATAGACTTTTCAAGGGTTGAGATAAAAGTATTCAAATAGCGTTTTGGGTTAAAATTTTAGTAACATAATCTTTAATCAGTACTTTCGCTTAGATAGGCTATTCTTTTCTTCTAAAGAGATATCAATTTGAAGTATCAGGTAAAAGATGAGTCATCCCTAATTTAGCGAATGAGTAATTATGTTAAAATTTAGATTCTACCAGTAGAGACGCAATGCTTGCGTCTCAA
>NZ_JBMLSD010000303.1:0-6764 GCF_049240685.1 Flectobacillus sp. | reverse complement strand
CGCAAGACGCAAAGTATTGCGTCTCTACAGGTAAAACATAACTTAATCACTCAATCACAACTCGCTAATTCACTCAATTACAAAAGTGTGCTAGGACAAACATAGTCTGTGAGCTTCAATGTATTTGTCGCTTTGATAGCACTAAAACCACCCGTTACGTCTACCAGATTTTCAAAACCTCTCGCTTTCAAGATAGAAATAGCAATCATAGAACGATAACCTCCTGCACAATGTACATAGGTTATGGCATCACGGTCGATACTTGCCATGTAGTTATTCAAAAAATCTAAAGGCGCATTTTCTATACCAATCACATGTTCCGAATCGTACTCGCTTTTACGACGCACATCTATAGCTTTGAGTGTATTATCTTTACTAAATTTCTCTACAAAATCTTCTGCCGAAATAGTATTTACTGTATCAATCTCACGACCTTCGGCTGCCCAAGCTTCAAAGCCTCCTTTTAAGTATCCAATACAATTGTCGTAGCCTACACGAGACAAACGTAACACGGCCTCCTCCTCTTTTCCTTCGTCGGTGATTAATAAAATAGGTTGTTGTAAATCGCTAATCAGAGTACCAACCCACGAAGCAAACTGACCTTCAAGACCAATATTTATGGCATTAGGAATAAAACCTTTAGCAAAATCTTTGGCAGCACGAACATCCAACACAAGGGCATTTTCTTCGTTACTAGCTGCTTCAAATGCCGCAGGACTAAGGGCTTGTGTTCCTTTGGCTATTACCTCATCGACGTTGGCATAACCCATTTTGTTCATTACGGCATTTTTAGGAAAATACTGAGGTGGCGTTACTAATCCTGTAAGTACCTCTTTGACAAATTGCTCTTTTGATTTTGCCTGTAATGCATAATTAAAACGCTTTTGGTTGCCCAATTTATCGGTTGTTTCCTTACTCATGTTTTTACCACATGCCGAACCCGCCCCATGTCCAGGATAGACGATAACATCATCGGGCAAAGTCAAAATTTTGTTTTGAAGACTTTCATATAATAACCCAGCCAAATCTTCTTGTGTAAGATTAGATTTTACGGCTAAGTCAGGACGACCTACATCTCCGATAAACAGTGTATCGCCAGAGAAGATGGCATTCTCCTTACCATTTTCATCTATCAATAAAAAAGTAGAAGACTCCATCGTATGACCTGGGGTATGCAATACCTTGATTTTGATATTACCCACTTTAAACTCTTCGCCATCCTCTGCAATGTATGCTGGATAAGCAGGTTGAGCAGTCGGACCAAATACAATGGTAGCACCAGTTTTGTTAGAAAGGTCGATATGTCCCGAAACAAAATCGGCATGAAAATGTGTTTCGAACACATATTTGATTTGCGCATTATCTTTCTCGGCACGCTCGATATAAGGTTTTGACTCGCGAAGAGGGTCGATGATAGCAACCTCTCCCGCTGATTCGATATAGTACGCTGCTTCAGCTAAACATCCTGTATAAATTTGTTCTACTTTCATGACTTTCAGTTGGTTAAATAATGTTTTCCTGATTGAAATTTGATAGAACAAAATTAGTCTAGTCCTCTACGCTCTTCTGTAACATTCCTCACAAAGACTCGGTGATAAATGTCAGTGAAAAAAATGAGGCCCATATAAGATAAAATCTTTATATAAAAAAACTCGACAGAAATATTCCGTCGAGTTTTGGGTTGCCCTTTCTATAATCTACTCTACTAAAATTTGTTAGTGGTTAAGATATTCAAAAACTATATTGCTTAGTAACTCATAATTCCTCCAGACAAGTTATATACCTGCTCGAAGCCGTTGTCGCCCATATATTTACAAGCCGACCCACTACGATTGCCACTACGACAGTACACCAAGTAAGTTTTGTCTTTAGCTAATTGAGTGATTTTTTGTGAAAAATTCACGTCCATCAAATCTATATTAATTGCCTTCGGAATCGAACCTTGTCTAAATTCTTGAGGCGTACGTACGTCAATAATTACAGCATTAGGATTTTCCGAAATCATAGCCTTGAATGCTGATGATGAAATATTTTCGTAGTTTTTTTTAGTCTTAAAAAAATCGAACATGACCTTAGATGTTTAAATATTAATGGTTAACTGATACCTCTTGGTATCTTTAACTATAGACCAAAATTCGGCATAAAGTCACTGCTTTACAGTGATATATGTTACATAAGACTATTTATTTTTAAAATATTTGAGTTTGTAAAGGCCTAGATGCACAAAGGCACAGAGGGACAAAGTGAGTATTTTACACTTTATCCCTCTGTGCCTTTGTGCCAACCCCCTTTCACACTCAACGCTCCTATTTTTTCAAGGTCGAAGGGCATACAAAATCGGTTGTTTTGATGCCTGCTTTCTGGATAGCGCCAAAGCCTCCGTTAATATCAATAAAGTTTTCGATACCACGTGCTTTCAAAATAGAGGAAGCAATCATCGAGCGATAGCCCCCCGCACAATGAATATAGAATGGTTTATCTTTAGGAAACTCCGACAAATTTTCGTCGATATAATCCAATGGTAAGTTGATGGCTCCGTCTACGTGTTCGGCTGAAAACTCGCCAGGGCGACGTACATCAATTACCAAAGGAGCCTCCTCTGAAGCTAATCTTGTGGCAAATTCGGTGGCATCTATTGACTCTACTGTATCTATTTCTTTACCCGAAGCTTCCCACGACTCAAAGCCTCCATCCAAATAGCCAATCACAAAGTCATATCCTACACGCGCCAAACGTGTAATGGTTTCTTCTTCTTGTCCGTTTTCGGTAATCAACAAAATTTCTTGTTTCAAATCTGGAATCAATGCTCCTACCCATGGCGCAAACTGTCCATTCAAGCCAATATTGGTTGAGTTTGGTACAAATCCTTTATTGAAAACTTGGGCGTTACGGGTATCCAACAATACTGCGCCTGTTTCGTTAGCAGCTGCTTCAAATGCCTCTGGAGACAACGCTTGCGCCGCACGATTCATGACTACGTCGATACTTTCGTAACCCTGCTTGTTCATCATTACGTTTTGAGGGAAGTATTGTGGTGGCTTACTCAAACCATCCGTTACTTCTTTGATAAACTGCTCTTTCGACATATCAGCGCGAAGGGCATAATTGGTTTGCTTTTGATTGCCTAAAGTATCGGTTGTTTCTTTACTCATATTTTTACCACAAGCCGAACCAGCACCGTGTGCAGGATACACAATCACATCGTCGGGCAAAGTCATCACTTTATTTCGTAAAGAATCATACAAAAATCCAGCAAGATCATTAATCGTCAAATCTGATTTTTGTGCTAAATCAGGACGACCAACATCTCCAATAAACAAAGTATCACCACTAAAAAGTGCTTTTTCTTGTCCGTTTTCATCAATCAACAAATAACAAGTTGATTCCATTGTGTGCCCTGGTGTGTGCAATACTTTGATTTTAACTTTACCTAACTCGAATACTTCACCATCCTCGGCTACATGAGCATCAAAACCCGTTACTGCATTGGGACCATACACGATTGGCGCACCTGTTTTTTGAGAAAGGTCGATATGTCCCGAAACAAAATCGGCATGAAAGTGAGTTTCAAAGACATATTTGATAGTAGCATTATTACGCTGAGCTTTGTTGATATAAGGCTGTACTTCGCGAAGTGGATCTATTACGGCTGCTTCACCTTCCGACTCAATATAATAGGCACCTTGTGCTAAACAACCTGTATAAATTTGTTCTATTTTCATGGCTTTAAGATAGTTATGAATATTTTTAAATGTCTATTTAATCGATTTGTAAGTCAAAATTACAAGCTTATAACACCGATTTGTGTGATATATGTTACCAATACTCTTTTTTTTTCAAAAAAAAATGACAAATACTATTATTCGATGTCAATCTTAAACAATTTCGAGAAAATCAAATACACTTTGCTGATTCACTTACATAATCATGATTGATTAATTTGCCTTTTAGAGAGAGGCAAGAGACTTTATCAAGAAAAAAAGGCGTTTTTTATGAAATGATAAAGACCTTTTAGCTAAGGCTTAGAGCCCAGTACTTAAATTTGATTTTTGAGCTTATGGCTTTGGGCAAAAATATATCTATGCTTACTAAGACACTCTTTGCCTTGTACCTGTTGCCAAAACAGATAACTTAATATCAAAAAAGGCGTTCGAAATTAGTTTTTCGAACGCCTTTTTTGATGCTATACTTTAAAAGAATTACAATCTATTTTTTAGCACCTTGTACCGCACCAGCTGCTTGTTTTTGTTGTTGCATTGGGTTTGGCATAGAAGGACGCTGCCCTTTAAACACTTGGAAACGAGTTGGTTGCTCTGGTTCGCGAGGGAAAGCATTATCTTCGGTGTTGATATCAGCAATTTCGTAGAATGGATCAAGTACCCATTTTGCTACCTTTTTATCAGTAGGGATTACTTTTTTCACCTCTTTGTCGTTCAAACGCCAAATTTCTGCTGGAATACGAACTACCTCGTCAGTACCATCTTCGAATACCATTTTAATAATCACTGGCATTGGCAATCCTCCCTTGTTTTTCAAGTTAACTACATAGAAGTTTTTGTTGCCATTTACCAATTGTTTTTCTTCGTCAGAAAGACCTGCTGTTGCTTGCTCAAAACGTTTTTTATCTGCTTCTGAAGTAGCATAACGGTCGTAGCTGTTGTAGAAATCACGCATATCTGGGTTAGCTTCTACTACGGTTTGAGGAATATCTTTTTTGTTACGGATGTTACTCATCGTCTGACGTTTTGCTTCTGCCTCAGCTTTTGCCTTTGCATTCTTTTGTTCAGGCGATTGGTTGTCGATACCAAACCATTCAACTGTTTCGATAGATTGGTCTACAGGCTCAACACCGTAGAACCAACCACGCCAGAACCAGTCCAAATCTACACCCGATGCATCTTCCATCGTGCGAAAGAAATCAGCAGGATATGGTTGTTTGAAAGCCCAACGACGAGCGTATTCTTTAAATGCGGCATCAAACAATTCACGACCCATCACCGTTTCACGCAAGATATTCAAAGCTGTTGCTGGTTTTGCATACGCGTTTGGACCAAAAGCCATAATGTTCTCAGAATTAGTCATAATTGGCACTTGCTGCGTAGGGTCAGTTTTCATGTAAGGAACAATGTACTGAGGCTCACCACGACGAGAAGGAAAATCTCTATCCCACTCTTGCTCAGCCAAATACTGACAGAAAGTGTTCAAACCTTCGTCCATCCAAGACCATTGACGTTCGTCAGAGTTGATAATCATTGGGAAGAAGTTGTGACCTACTTCGTGAATAATTACACCAATCATACCAGCCTTTGTAGCTTCAGAATAAGTACCATCTGGCTCAGGACGACCACCGTTGAACGAAATCATCGGATACTCCATACCACCACCCGAAGTAGCATGACAAGAATACGCTACAGGATAAGGATACGCCACCGAATGTTTCGAGTACGAACGCAATGTATGTGCTACTACCATCGTAGAATATTGTCCCCAAAGTGGATTTCCTTCTTTTGGATACAAGGACATAGCCCAAACTTTTTTGCCTTCTACATCCACTTGCATAGCATCCCAAATAAATTTACGTGAACTAGCAAAAGCAAAGTCACGAACATTATCAGCTTTGTAAATCCAAGTTTTCTTACCTGTTGGTTTACCTTTTTCAGCAGCTTCTGCCTCCTCTTGAGAAACGATTAAAACTGGACGAGTAGCAGTTTTTGCTTTCTCCATACGCTTCAATTGCTCAGCCGACAATACTTGCGTTGGGTTTTGTAATTCACCCGAAGCACCAACGACATGGTCGTTTGGCGCAGTAATAGCTACTTTGTAGTTACCAAAGTTCAAGGTAAATTCTCCTTGACCTAAGAATTGCTTGTGTTGCCAACCATATACGTCATTGTACACAGCCATACGAGGGAACCAGTGAGCAATGAAATAGTTACAGTTACCATCTTTTGCAAAATATTCATAACCCGAACGACCATAGTATTCAGTAATCAAGTAGTTCCAGTCAATCGAGAAAGAAACATTAGCACCAGATTTCAATGGCGTAGGCAAATCAATACGCATCATCGTGTTGTTGATGGTATAAGGTAAATTACCACCTTTGGCATCACGCACTGAAGTAATATTATAACCGTACTTTTTAGGGTCAGTCAAATTTTTGAATTGGGCTGTACTAGCTTGCGGACCCAAGCCACCCGTTTTGGTAGTATTACCGATGGCATCTTCCTTAAAAAGGTTTTGATCTAATTGCAACCAAAGGTAACGAAGCTCATCAGGAGAGTTATTGAAATACGTGATAGTTTCAGAACCAGTGATTTTACGTTGAATATCGTCTAGTTCTACTTTGATGTCATAATCAGCACGTTGTTGGAAATAGTCCTTGCCAGGCGCACCCGATGCAGTACGATACGAGTTTGGCGTAGGCAAGTCGGTGCCTAGTTGTTCAAAACGCTTGTTGCCGTTGTAAGGGTTGGCAGTTTGCTGTGCCAAAGCCCCTAAGTTAGAGAAAGCAACCAAGCCAGAAAAAATCAACAGTATTTTTTTCATGGTCGATTTGTTGGTGAAAAATGTTTTTGACGAAATTAAGAAAAAAACAGTTTTAAGCAGTTGGTTTTTGTATGCTATTTGGCGGGTAAAGTCAGGAGTTGAGCGAATTGAGTAGATTTTACAACTGTCTAGTAGCCTTTTTTGCAAATTTTATTCTTTTATACAAAACAAAAAAGCCCAATACAACCAGTGTATTGAGCTTTTTTGTTTTTGGATAA
>NZ_JBMLSD010000302.1:0-45119 GCF_049240685.1 Flectobacillus sp. | reverse complement strand
TTGCCTTGTGCCTAAACTTATAAATCAAATCTAATGCTACACAATTCCTAAATATACTCTATGCCAGTAACTGATCTACTGTTAACTAATAACTTCCTTTTACAACAAAAGACCAGCTAGCGTTGCCGACAAATAACTTGCTAATGTTCCACAAATCAATGCCTTGAATCCTAATTTTGCTAGGTCCGAACGACGACTCGGAGCTAGTTCACCAATACCTCCGATTTGGATAGCCACGGAGCTAAAGTTGGCAAAACCACAAAGAGCAAAGCTGGTAATGGCAATTGTTTTAGGGGCAAGCGTATGTTCTTGTTTAATCAAATCCAGATAGGCTACAAATTCATTTACCACCATTTTGGTACCCATCAGAGCGCCTGCCGCTTCGATATCTTTGGACGGAACACCCATCGCCCATGCAAAAATGGCAAATAATTTACCTAAAATAAAGTTGAAACTTAGCTCAGGTAAACCGACCATGAATCCAATTTTACCTAAAATTAAATCCAACAATGCGATTAAAGCAATAAAACCAATCAGCATCGCGATTACGTTCATACCCACTTTCAAACCGTCACTAGCACCACCAGCAATAGCATCCACGAGGTTGACGTGTGCTTTTTCAACCTTTAATTTTACCACACCTTGGGTTTCTGACTCTTCTGTTTCAGGCATTACGATTTTCGAAATCACCAAAGCTCCTGGTGCTGCCATAATACTTGCTGCCAAAAGATACTGTGCTGGTACGCCCAAAGCAATGTAAGTAGCCATTACACCACCTGCAATACAAGCAAAACTACCTGTCATCGAAGCCAAAAGCTCCGAGTTGGTCATGCCTTTGAGGTAGGGTTTAATCATAATTTGAGCTTCTACCTGCCCAACAAACGTACTTGCTACGTTTGAAACTGCTTCGGCACCACTTACTCCCATCAACCACTTCATACCTTTGGCCATTACCGCAACTACACGCTGCATCAAACCAATATGATAGAGGATATTTACCAATACTGCCACAAAGATGATGGTAGGTACAACTTTAAAAAAGAAAATAAATCCATTTTCTGGACCGAATACTTTACCCAAAAGCTCTTGCTTTACTAATGGACTAAATACAAACTCGGCACCTTTGTCTGACATTTCTAATAGGCGTTTGATTTTTTCGCCGAGCCATTGGAAAATGTTTTGACCAAGGTCTGTTTTTAAAATAAAAATAGCTAGTGAGGCTTGTAAACCTAGTCCCACACCAACTGTACGGTAGTTGATTGCCTTTCGGTTGTTCGACATCAAATAGGCGATTCCTAGTATCAATACAACTCCGATTAGTCCTGTAAAGCGTTCCATGTTTTATGTAATTAGACCGAGATTAGTGCTTAGTTTTATAGTTGATGAATTTTGCAAAAACAGGTAAAGATAGGAAAAAAACTTCTAAACCTATACGAATATATAGGCGATAGAGCTCAAATGACCTTTTTGGCCAGAAAATTCCTGAAGAAATAATTTGTATTGCCCTTATTCTGTTTTTACCAATTCATTCGTTTGCGTAGCTCCAAGATGTGCGCTACATGGTGTCGGCCGTGCCACGAATACATACCAGTCATTACACTCAACGGATTAGTATGGCGTGTAGCTGGGTGATATAATTGTTTATTAAAATCGGCCTTAGTCATATTTTCTAATAACATTCCCCATCTCAGGTGTAGTGCTTCTAATAAAGTCAACGACCATTCGATAGGAGCGTTTTTGCCATCAGATAGCTCCGCCCAAAGTTGTTCCTCGTAGGGTCTAATGGTAGGGATATCTTCGGTAAGGGCTAGCTTGAATCTGGTATATGCATTGATATGCGAGTCGGCCACGTGGTGTACCGTTTGTCTGACTGTCCAGCCATCAGGGCGATAAGGTGTTGCCAGTTGTTCTTTGTTGAGGCCTTCAGCTGCGTCAGCAAGCTGTTGTGGTAATCTTTTAATGTCAAGAATCCATTCTGCCAAGATAGACTCTGTTATTTCATGGGGTTTTTCAAATTGTCCAATCGGATATTTTAGTAATTCTATATCTTCTTTTTGCATAAGGTAAAAATGGTTTATAACGAATGGAAGGTCTTCTAGGATAGAAGCTTTCCCTAATTTATCAATTTCAGTTGTAAAATAGCTCAACTAAACCGAAAAATTAAGTATTAGGTCATTTATGAATGGCTTCAATAAAATCATAGTCTAAGGATTTCAATCTTTGGGTATACTTGATTGAGTACAAATGCTCATAGTTGTTTTGAAGTTCGTATGATTTTGATAATCCTGATATGAAGAAAACCCTCAAATGGATATGTTTTATAAATTCTTTGAATAGTTAAATTTTCGAAAAAGATGTATGCTCTTGTTAAAAGAAAAAGTTGAAAAATGGCGAAAATTTTAAAATTATATTTTGTTTTTTAGAAATTTTTTGTAAAATAGTGTAAGCTTTTTCCAAAAACACAAAATATAATACTGATTTAAGAAAGGTGTAAATTCAATAAAATTTATCTACTAAGTATTATTTCTTAGACCAGTTTAGTTGCCTCAAACAATCCCAAAATCGCTTCAATTTATAAAAGTATTCATCAGCTTGGAGGAGCCCATCTCCGCTCTCACTGATATGTATTTGATAGAATTTCCCATTGATACCTATATTAAACTCATTATTCACCCTTAAAAAAACAAGTTATGAAACATTTAGACAAACTACCTCCAGTGGTATTAATTATGTTATTTGTTTTGTTGACCTTGGTTAGTGCTTAATAAGTAATGCCATCGTTTTCCAAACACAGCGATATTCCTTTGCTGATAACATGCAATGCCTTGTTCATGACAGGTGATAGGAATCATCATCTGGACCCGTATCCAATTTTTAGATTTTACTTGATTACAATCTTATCAGCTTTTGCCGAGCTTTATAGTTAATAGACCTGTGAAGTTGTATTTTACAGGTCTTTTTGTTTTACATGATGTTCTATTCCTTTTTGAGCCGAAATGAGAGGTTTGCCTTTACACTGAGATTGTATGACCCGCATACGTTTATTTATTGTATCTTATCTAATGCTACTAATTGGGTAATCGAGTCAAATATTTATTGAAATAATACAATAATTACTCTTTTTTGTCTCTTGGAAATATCTTTTACGAAAGGTTTTAATTTGTTCCTATTTTTTGTATTTTTACATAAATGAAAAGGTTATTAGTCTTTTTGTAAACCTATTTTATTAATTTTTGTAAAAATTTATTAAAAAATAGATAAATTTTAATGTAGTTTTTGTAATTATTGATAAATTTGTATTATTGAAAAAGTGCTATATACTGTTTCATTTTTTTCCCTTAACTATCAATTTATAATCAACAAGCTAGAGCCGTACTTTATCCTTTGTTTCACTACTAACTAAGACGTGATATGAAAACAGTACTCAAACTCTCAGACTACCTTAAAATGTTGTTGGCTGCCATAGGTGCCTATTTTGGCGCGTGGATAATAGCCTAATGCTTGTTCATGTTGTTTGTGAGTATTCTAGAAGGGCGTCCTTCGCGTGTTTTTGCTCATTCGACTTTCTAGAATTCTCTCGCAACCAAAAGTTAAATCACTGCGTACACTTTTCATAAATAGACTATCATTACTTAAATCACTTCAAAAACAACGTCTTATCATGTCATTCAATATCAATCGCCGTGATTGGCTCAAAAAAAGTCTTATAGCTACCGCAGGTTTGACCGCTGCTTCAACCTACATTCAACGTGCACAAGCAAACCCAACTGTGAGAAGAGAGTTACAAATGAGTTTGTCGCCAGATTTTCAGTTAGAAAATTCTTTTGTAGGAATTAATCCTCCTGTGGTAATGAAGGCTCGTTTGGGTGCGAATGAAAATCCTTGGGGACCTTCTGCAAAAACCAAAGAGGCCTTGATTGAGGCAGTTGGCGCGTCCAATCGCTATGGTATGCAAAGCCGCTCGGCCTTGATTAAGTTGATTGCCGAAAAAGAAGGCGTACCTGAAAACCATATTTTATTGGGTGCGGGTTCTTCTGAGTTGTTGACTGCATCGATGGTAGCTTATGGCTTGAAAGGCAAGATTATCTGTGGTGACCCATGTTATATTTCGGGTAATGAAGAAAAAATCCCAATGGAAAAAGTGCCATTGACTAAGGATTATCAATACGATTTGGATGCAATTGCGGGTCGCTTGAATGGCTCTCAAAGCTTGGTATATATCACAAATCCTAATAACCCAACTGGGGCGATTTTGCCAGCCGACCAACTAACGGCTTTTATCAATAAAGTCTCTGACAAAACCCCTGTATTAGTTGATGAGGCTTATATTGATTATGCCAAAAACCCCAAAACAGATTGTATGGTGGCATCAATCCTTGCAGGTAAAAATGTATTGATTTTGCGTACCATGTCCAAGCTCTATGCTTTTGCTGGTTTGCGTGTAGGTTATGCCATTGCCAAACCCGAAATCCTAAAGACAATTGCACCGTATTGCTCTGGTGGTTTTGATATTTCGGTTCCTTCTTTTGCAGCAGCAATTGCGGCTTTGAAAGATACAGATTTCCAACAATTGACCTTAACAAATACTGCGGAGTCAAAGAAATATCTTTATGATTTCTTGACAAAAGCAGGATATAGCTATGTGCCTTCTTCAGCCAACTTTGTATTGTTTCCAATCAAAATGAAAGGGCAAGACCTCATGAGTAAACTCATGGCCGAGGGCGTTATGGTAAGAAGATGGGAATTTGACCGCCAACACTGGTGTCGTGTTTCTATTGGAACCATGGACGAAATGAAGGCCTTTACGGATGCTTTCTCGAAAATCGCCTCTTAGATAATTGATAAAAGTCATCGATTTGGATTGTTGAGCAACTATTTGATTTTCTTATTTTTACTATTTTTTTCTAACAAAAAATCAAAGTTTGTTTATCAGCAAAATACAAATCAAGCATTTCAATTATTAAGCCATAACATTATGACGAGAAGAGATTTTATAGAAAGAACAGGTGCTGCTAGCTATTTAACATTATTAGGCTTAGGAATGATTCCAGAAGCAAATTCACAACCCTTGGATTTGCAAAGAGGAAAGACCGATAAAAAAATTATTATCCTTGGAGCTGGCTTAGCTGGCTTGTGTTCGGCTTATGAATTAACAAAATTAGGCTATCAGGTTACAGTTCTAGAAGCACGCAGTCGCCCAGGTGGACGTGTTTGGACGGTAAGAGGTGGCACCACAGAAACTGAAATAGGAGGTTCGGCACAAACGGCTCAATTCGATAAAGGACTTTACTTAAACGGCGGTGCGGCACGTATCCCACACAACCACGAAACTACGCTCCATTACTGTCGTGAGTTTAATATTCCGCTCGAGATATTTATGAATATGAACGAGGGTGCTTATTACTACAGCGATAATGGAACAGGCCCTTTGGCAAACAAACGAGTAAAAATTCGTGAAATACATGCCGACGTTCGTGGGTACACAGGAGAATTATTGGCAAAGGCGGCTGACCAAAAAGCCCTAGACCAAGATTTGACCAAAGAGGATATCGACAAGCTTATTGCATATCTGAAAGAGGAATGTGATTTGGATATTACCAAAAAGTACAAAGGCTCCGAACGACACGGATATTTGCATCAGGGTGGGTATGGCGACCAAATCCCACAATTGGCAGAACCTCACTCGTTACATGATATTATTGCAGGAGGGTTGTTTCACCCCGCATTTTCGAATGTAAGCGAATATACTTTCAATCAGCAGCCAGTTATGTTACAGCCTTTTGGTGGTATGGATGCAATTCCGTATGAATTTGCAAAGCGTCTTGAAGGAAAAATACAATATCAAACAGAAGTAAAAGAAATTCGAAAAACCCAACCAGGCGTTCGTGTAGTATATAAAGATAAAGTTGGACAGGAAAAGGAACTTAAAGCAGATTATTGTATTTGTACAATTCCGTTGCCTGTATTACGTAATATACAGACTGACTTTTCTTCGGATATCCGTCGTGCCATAGATTTTACTTCTTACATGAATACAGGTAAAATTGGATTGCAGTTCAAGCGCAGATTCTGGGAAGAAGACGATAAAATATTTGGAGGTATTTCTCGAACCAATATGGATATTACTCAAATTTTTTATCCTTCCTATAATTTTATGGGTAAAAAAGGTTTGTTGAAAGGCTATTATAATTTCCATGACCGAGCCGTAAAAATGGGTAATTTATCTATTGCCGAACGAGAAAAAGCGGCTTTGGAGCAAGGAAGTAAAATTCACCCGCAGTATGCTACCGAATTTGAAAGTTCCTTTTCGTTGGCATGGCAAAAAATACCTTATTCGCAAGGCGGTTGGGCTGAATATACCGATGCACAACGCAAAAGATTGTATCCAGCCTTGATTAAGCCCGACGATGAGATTTACATGGCAGGAGAGCATACTACTCACCTGACAGCATGGATGGCAGGAGCTCTCGAATCGGCTAAGGCCGTGGTAGAACAAATTCACCGTCGTGTAAATGCATCATAATTTTAAAATTATTTTAAAAAATTTGACATACTTTTCTTTGATAATCAATAATTTATTATATTTATAATTATAAAATAATTTTGATTTAATAAGGCTGTATTTCAAATAAGTATCACATACTCTTTCGGTGTAGGAGCTTATTTGTAGAGAGATAGATTCTCTACCTACTTGTTATTATTTCAAGCACCTCCTTATTGAAGATTAAAATTATTCAGTATGAAAAAAGTATTGTTAGTATTTGGTTTAGTTTGCTCAACTCTTTTCGCCAAGGCTCAAGAAGTAGCTAAAGTGGGAATCAAAAATGTTGATTATGATGCGCTTAAGAAAATTGCAGTCAAAAATCCTGACAAGGATACATATATTAAAGAGGGAGCTTATGTATTGGATAACAGCAACCCACCATACATCTTCAAATTCTCAGATGGAAAAGAGCGTCGTATATATTTATACAAAGTCTTAGAAACTGCCGAAATGAAGGAAATGGGCTCTTTGATGGTTTTTACAACGCCTAAAGATGGCAAAAAAATCAACTTAGTAGTGCCCAATCCGATGGCCGAAAAAGAAGTTTGGGGCAAATATATCGATGACCTAAAAGATGGTGAAAAAGCCGTATCTGGATTTTCTTCTTGTGTAGCTTTTGTATTAGCAAAAGAATTTACAGGGGGCGCTTCGGGCGCTGAGCATGGCGCAGAAGATAAATACGAATATTGTTTTCCTGAGACAGCCACTGTAACTATGGCTGATGGTGCCCAAAAGTCTATTGCCGACGTAAAAGCTGGTGAGTTTGTGATGTCTTACAACACCCTAACCAACAAAGCCGAAACAACGCTTGTAGATGAAGTAATCGAGCACGACCATAAGTCTTTTGGCATTGTAAAAGTATTATTGAGCGACGCCGAAGACCAAGCTTTTGCTTCAACACAACCACTTTTTCAATTAACCGAATTGGAAGGTACAGCCAATCATCCTGTGCTTACTACTACGGGGCATGCCAAATTAGGAAATTTAAAAGTAGGTGAACAAGTGTTGATGTACAATAGCGATATGCATACTTTTAATCGCTATAAAGTATTTTCAACTAATTCAGACTATCGTACGGTCGAAAAGGTCTATAACCTTCGTACCGCTAATGATAAATACCTCGTGAATTCTATCGTGGTATTAGAAAAATAAGTGAAATGGTTTAATGCACACCGAAGGTTTCGACCTTCAGCCGAAATATTAAGCCTACCGAAAGGGACTTAATTTTTTTGAGATTGTTTTTGGATAATTTTTAAATCCTTTCTCTTCTAGGGAAAGGATTTATTTTTTTTAGATGTGGCAATATATGCCTTTCGGGCGTTTTTTTAAGCTAATTAAAGACTTGAAATTGCTTTTTTAGATAAAATACTTTTTGGTACTAATCCAAGATTTGTTTTTGGTATAAAAAGAGTAAATAGAAGATTTTGTTTATTTTGTTTAAAAAAAAATTGTTAAAATTATATTTTATTCAAAAAATGCTTTTACCTTTGTAAAGCTAATCAGTTAGCAATATCCAAAAACAATCTATTGAAGATTTTATAATAATAATTGAAACAACAGATTGCAGCTTTAATAAGCCAAAATCTTAAAGATATTTTCAGAGCGAATTTTAAAATGATAAAATTTTAGGGTCACCGTAAGTGACAAACTATGAAAGTACCAATTTGATTAATTTACTAAACTCAAAACAACTATTTAACTTTGAAGCTCTGATAAGCCCCAGCTAACCACTGGGGCTTTTTTATTGAGTAATTTTCTATTGAGAGAGTGTTGAAATTCTCCTTCAAGTTTTGTCAATACAGATAGCGAATATACCGTTAACGATTAATCTCTTTCACGATTTGCGCCAAAATCTGCTGTTTCTCTGCCGATATATCTACTTGGTTTTCTATTACCTCTAATTGCTTTAATACATTTTTTAAAAACTTCTGATGTGCCTCTGATGTAATATCGAAAGGTTTGTGAGTCAAAGCTTTTTTAATTTGTTGCCATTTGGGCAAAAAAGCTTGTAAATCATCTGAGAAATAGGTTTTTACGAACTGCTCAAAAATATATTGCTCCGCCACTTCATTCGGATGAATCATGTCGGCTTTGTAAAAACGATAATCACGGAGGTCGTCTATCATGATTTCGTAGGATGGAAAATACGTAACATTTTCATAATCAGTACTGAGATAATGGCACGCAGTTCGAAGAATTGATTTAGATAATTGATTTTCGGCCAGTCCTTCTTTGGTATGTCGCACTGGCGAAACGGTAATAATGATTCTTAAAGAAGGGTTCAACTCACTAATGGCTTTGTGTATCTCGGCGAATTTTTTACAAATATCCTTCACACTCAATAAGTCCTTTTCGAATAAACTTGCAGGCATTTTATGACAATTGGCTACATAGCTTGGCGTAGCTTTGAGCTGATGTACAAATGCAGTTCCGAAAGTCAAAACCAAGAAATCATATTGCTGAATCTGAATTTTTGCTAGGTTATGATTCAATAATTCCTTTAAAGACGCTTGTTGAGTTGCAAAAAACTGTGAGTGAAAATCATAGTGAAACCATGTTTGCTGGTGTTGCACAAACAGCCGCTCGTCGACGTTTTGATAGCCAGGATTCAAAAGTTTGAAAATAGACATGGGGTTAAACAAAGTCCCAAAAGGGTTCACATCTGTGGCAATTTTGTTTTCCTCAAGCTTTTGTCCAATAACTTGTGCAAAGCATGAACCGACTGTCAATATCTTGGATTGAAGTTGTATTTGAAAGGGCGATTTTTCTATATTTATTGGCGTTCTGAATTCCATAGGGCAATTTTGACAAAATATTTTGTAAAGGTAAAGTTAAGCAATTTAGGCTTTGATAGTTTTTAAAACCTGTTTAACGAATACCCAGATAGTCATAAAATAGGATTCTAAAATTGAAAAGAATTCAGAATTCTCTAATTCCCTCAATCACAATTTACTACCTTTGTGGTAGATATAGGTGCTTTATGCTTCAAATCTTGGAAGTGTCAAAGCTTAATAGGGAATTAGGTGAAAAGCCTAAACTGTCCCCGCAACTGTAAGTTTCGTTTTGTGTCGAATTCAATCTTCATGGCCACTGCCCTTGCGGCGGGAAGGCTCGAAGTCGATGAAACAAGTCAGGAGACCTGCCTTTTATCTATTCTTGGTACAATTTACGGTGGATGAATTGTTGCTGAGCGTTCGCTTTTCTGTTCATTTTCTATTCTTTTATATCCAATCATCAAACCTATTTTTTAGGTTTAGGAATTGATATTTAGCTAGAAAACAATTATCAAATCAATGTTTAAATCTTTATTTTTCTGTTCTGGATTACTTTGTATGGCAAGCCTGAGTATGGCTCAAAACAAGGTAACAAACCTTAACGAAGTTGTAGTTACGGCCAATAAAGTACCTCAAAAACAATTACAGACAGGAAAAGTTTTAACCGTTATTTCCAAAGAAATTTTGGAGCGGAATGTAGGCAAATCACTTGGAGAGCTCCTCAATCAGCAAGTAGGTATGCAGGTAGTAGGCTCTCAACTAACACTTGGGGCAAACCAAGAAGTTAGTATACGAGGCTTAAGTAATGGCTATGCTTTGTTGTTGATGGATGGCATTCCATTAAATGACCCTTCTACGATTGGTAATTATTTTGACTTAAACGTTATTTCAATCGACCAAATCGAAAGAATTGAGATTTTGAAAGGCGGACAATCCACCCTTTACGGCTCGGATGCTGTAGGAGGCGTTATTAATATTATTCGTAAAAAAGCTGATAATAAGCCGTTTAGCGCACAAGCTAACCTTTCGGGAGGCAGTTATGGTACATGGAAGGGTGCACTGAATTTAAGTGGTACATTGAGTAAAAATTCGAGTTATGCTGTGGCATATACCAAGTTGTACTCAAAAGGAATTTCGCAAGCAGCCAATAAAAAAGATGATAATCTGAACGAAAAAGATGCCTTTAATCAAGATGCGTTTCGTGCTCAGTTTCAGCAAAAATTTGGAGAAAACCTTACAACCAAAGTTTTTGTAACAAACGAAACTTATCGTGCCGACATTGATAATGGGGCGTTTAGCGACGACAAAGATTTTGTAGCAAATAGCCGAAGCACACAGATAGGAGTAGGTGCGGAGTATTTTGTAGGAGGAGGCAAATTAGTGGCCAATTACCATTACAACGACCTCAAACGTAGCTATATCAACGATTCTAACTATGTGGCTCCTGATGCCTATGATAAGTATTCGGCGAGTAATTATGGTGCCAAAACCAACTATGCCGAATTATATGGTAGTTGGAGTTTGGGTAAAAATATAACTTGGTTGGTCGGTGCAGAATATCGCACTCAGAAAATGAACCAAACGTATTTGTCTATCAGCGATTGGGGCCCTTATGAAGATGCGCCATTGAGCGATGCCTTAGCCAATGTAAATCAGGTGAGTGGTTATACCTCGTTTACTTTGAATAATTTGGGTGGTTTTGGCGCTGAAGCGGGTGGTCGTTACAATCATCATTCTTTGTACGGAAATAATTTTACCTACACGCTCAATCCTTATTATTTATTGGGTAAAAACTTAAAAGTATTAGCCAACTTCTACTCAAGTTTCAAGTCGCCAACGTTGTATCAATTGTATTCTCCTTATGGCAATACAGCCTTGAATCCTGAAAAGTCATTCACGCAAGAAGGCGGTTTTCAGTTGTTTAGCAATAATCAACAATCCTATTTTCGAGCGGTGTATTTCAATACAACCATCAATGATGTGATTATTTTTCAGTCAATTAGTACTGCGCCGTATGGCAAGTATGTTAATTTTAACAAGCAAGCAAGTAAAGGTTTAGAGTTGGATGCTCAAGCACAGTTAGGCAAGTTTAATCTTTCGGCTACCTATACGCACCAAATTGGCGAGCTAACAACCAAAGTGGCAGGAAAAGACACGACTTATAAAAATTTGATTCGTCGTCCAGAAAATGCCTTTACCTTGAGTTTGGGTTATCAGGCTACTTCAAAATTATATGTGAGTTCAACTTTGAGAGGCGTAGGTACTCGCAAAGATACCTATTATGACAATGACCAATTCAAATCTATCAATGTAGACTTGGATGCGTATCAATTATTAGATGTATATGGTGAATATCGCATCAATTCAAAAATCAAAGCATACGCTGATTTAAGAAATATATTGAATACCCAATTTGTAGAAATTACAGGCTACCAAACCCGCCGATTCAATGCAAGTATTGGGTTGAGTTTGCTGTTTTAAAATAGGCACTAGGCATTAGGCAAGAGGCAATAGTTTTTAGTTAGAATAAGATAGCATTGTTTAATGCTTAGGAATTTTACATCCAGTAATTATGCCACTAGTGCCTCTTGCCTAGTGCCTTTACCCTCAAAAAATGAACCTCCTTTGCTCTTGGTCTGGTGGTAAGGATTCTTGTTTTGCTTTAATGCAAATGAATCAACGACCTACCGTCATTTTTACAACACTTAACGAATGGGGCGACCGCTCACGTTCGCATGGTTTGAGCCCAGCTATTCTGGATGCTCAAGCCAAGGCTATTGGCTGTCCAAGTGTTACAATTAGTACCTCTTGGGACAATTATACCGAAAAATACATCGCACGTCTCAAGTCGCTGACTAATGAATACCAATTGACAGATGCCGTTTTTGGAGATATAGATCTACAGCCGCATCGTGAATGGGAAGAAAAAGTTTGTGCCGAGGCTCAGCTCAACTGTCACTTGCCACTTTGGAAAAAGAACCGTAAGGAATTAGTATTTACGATGATTGAGTCAGGGATAAAAACCATGATTGTATCTTGTAATGATACTTTGGGCGCATCTTTTTTAGGAAGAATTATGGATGCCAAAACAGTAGAAGATTTGGAAGCTCGGGGAGTGGATGTTTGTGGCGAAAACGGAGAGTTCCACACTGTAGTATTAGATTGCCCCTTGTTTCAATATCCCATTGAAGTAATTCAAAGAGAAAAATTAATTCATAACAATTATCATTTTTTAGAGTTATCATTGATATAATGTTGAAAATACAAATTCATTGTCCACGTTGCCAACAACCATTTCAATGTAAAGTTGACGAGATAGCGCATTGCGATTGTCAACAACTAACATTAAACTTTGAACAAACTCAACAATTGAGACAGTTGAGTTTAAATCAATACCAAGGACAATGTTTGTGCAACACTTGTATAAAGTCTCTCATTAAAACCCATTTTAAAGACCATGATGCAGCTCAGTCCTAAAACCTTCTGCGACACTTTCTCAAGTGTAAATAACTCGATGCCAATTTTGACTGGTATGGAATTTATGCGTCGCCCTGCAAGACTCAGCGATGCATTGCAACATGAATATGAGTGTGTGAGTAGAATGGCACATGTACAAAAATGGGATTTTGATTTGTATCATTTCAGAGAATTTATTCAAGACCCTCAACATGCCGTAGTAATTACCAATAGGCAGCAAACCATTCAGTGGGTAAATCATGGTTTTGCCAACATGACTGGCTACCAAGTACAAGAAGCTCTGGGAAAAAAACCAAGTTTTTTACAAGGAAAAGAAACCGACCCACTTACAAGGTCAGCTATTAAGGCTTGTTTGTTGGAAGAAAAAAAGTTTGAAGGAAAACTTATCAACTATCGCAAAGATGGCGAACCTTATTGGTGTGATGTTCGGATAGAACCTATTTTTAACGAGCAACAAAAACTCGTTAATTTCATAGCTTTTGAGGAAGAGATTGTTTGATGATTGACACAAGTTATCCAGAATTTTGAAGTAGGATGATGCTATATATTTGATTAAAAAAGCGGTTGAGAAACAATTTTCGGCCGCTTTTTTCATACTTCTGTGCTGTAGCTAACTTGGCTTAAGACGCAATTATGACGTTTTGTTAAAAACATTTATTTATCTAAATAAGTATTAATACTTATTTTATTTATGAGTAATTATTACCAATTTTGTAATAAGTTAATAATTCATCTCATGCTATCGAATTGTAAACTTTAACAGAGAAAAGACCGAACGCCCCCCGAAAAACGTTCGGTCTTTTATTTTTTACACCAGATTCGACATCAAAACTTACGAAAATTATAAAAGTTTCTTGTAAAAACTGAAGAAAATTCTAACTTGTAACCTAATTTGTACTGAGCTATTCGAAGTTTTTGAAGCCGAACTCAAAGGAATATTGTTCAAGAAGTAAAACGTTTTCTAAATCTTCCTAAAATACTTAGACAAAACCCGTTAATCGTAATAACCCTACCAGCAATGAAAAAAATTGTGCTTGCCTTTTGCTTTTGGCTCTTAGGACTTGTGTTTGCCAAAGCTCAGACAATCTATGTAAACGGCCAATCATTAAATGCTATCCGAAATGTGAATTATATCACAATAAAAGCCGAAAAAGCATGGCTTGCAACCAAGCTATCTGTTTTTCTGGATTATGGACAAGGTACTTCCCCTCGTGAACAGGAGGTGACCGACGCAAATCGAAAACCGTTATTTTTTAATAGTAAAGTAGATATTTTTAACTTGATGGATCGTCAAGGATGGGAATTAGTGGATACCTACGAAGAAATAAAAGATGGGAAAACCTTTATCTTACATGTATTTAGGCGAAAAAATGTACCAAGAATCAAATAGGCTTATTTGCTAAAAAACTTGTAAAATTAGTTATAACAATAGATTAAAACGCCTCAACCTTTAGAAGGTTGAGGCATTTTTTTTATCTTTGAAAAGATTTGCAATCTTTTGCGCACAATGAGCAAATTCTTGCAACAGACTTTGAACTAATCATTTTAATTATACCATAACACCACTAGCTTTTAGCGAGATAGAAGTTAGTTATATCCCGAAATTAAAAAATTTATGAGTAAAGTTGTAGTAAGTGCTGAGAAGCTAAGACTAAGAACCCGTGCTGATAATAAAGGATGGAAAAAATGGGGTCCCTATCTGTCTGATCGTCAATGGGGAACCGTGCGAGAAGATTATTCTCCTAATCAAGATGCTTGGAATAATGTAACGCACGACATGGCTCGCTCAAAAGCCTATCGTTGGGGCGAAGAGGGGATAGGTGGTATTTCGGATAACAAATCGTATATCTGTTTTGCGCTTGCTTTGTGGAATCATAATGACCATATTTTGAAGGAAAGATTCTTTGGTCTAACAGGAAATGAATCGAACCACGGTGAGGATGTAAAAGAGTTATATTATTATCTTGACTCGACACCTACGCACTCGTATATGAAAATGCTGTATAAATATCCTATTGCTGCATTTCCTTATTCAAAATTAGTAGACGAAAGCCGTAAACGCTCAAGATTAGAACCTGAATATGAATTGTTAGACACTGGCATTTTTGATAACGATGAGTATTTTGATGTTTTTATCGAATACGCCAAGTCGGACGAACAAGATATATTAGTAAAAATTACGGCGCACAACCGTAGTAATAAGCCTGCACCAATTACCTTATTACCAACTATTTGGTTTAGGAATACATGGTGTTGGGGCTACGAAAATTTCAAATATAAGCCAATGTTGACGGGGGTGTCCAACAAGGCTATTGAAGTAGATAATAAAAGTGTGGGGCATTATAAGTTGTATTGTGAAAAAGCAGATGAATTATTGTTCTGTGATAACGAAACCAACTTTCAGCGTCTGCATGGAGTAGCCAATAACACTCAGTACACCAAAGATGGTATCAACGAGTATATTGTCAATAAAAACAAAGCAGCGGTCAATCCAAACAATATTGGTACCAAGGCTTCGGCTCGTTACACGCGTGTGGTGAAGGCTGGCGAAAGTGTAACCGTTCGTTTACGTTTATCTGACCACTCTATTTCAGAGCCTTTTGGAGGCTTTGAGGATATTATGGACAAGCGTATTCGTGAAGCAAATCAGTTTTATGATGAGTTGCAAGGAGGGGTAGAAGACCCAGAGTTGCGTTCAATTCAGCGTCAAGCTTATGCTGGTATGTTGTGGACAAAGCAATGGTATTACTACAATGTCAACGAATGGATTAAAGGTGATCCTTCTATGCCAAAACCTTCAGAACACCGTAAGTTTGGTCGAAATTCAGGTTGGCGACACATGTACGCAGCCAATATTCTTTCGATGCCCGACAAATGGGAATACCCTTGGTTTGCTGCATGGGATTTGGCCTTCCATACGATTCCATTGGCAAGACTCGACCCCGATTTTGCAAAACGCCAGCTTGCGGTAGTTTTACGTGAGTATTATATGCACCCTAACGGACAAATTCCGGCATACGAATGGTCGTTTTCGGATGTGAACCCTCCTGTACATGCTTGGGCAACGTGGCGTGTATATGAGATAGATAAAGAAATGAATGGGGTAGGGGATGTCAAATTCCTTGAGCGCGTTTTTCATAAATTACTCCTCAACTTTACTTGGTGGGTAAACCTCAAAGACGAAGGTGGTAATAATATCTTTGGTGGTGGTTTCCTTGGAATGGATAATATTGGGGTATTTGACCGCTCGGCAACTTTACCAACAGGCGGACGCCTCGAGCAAGCCGATGGTACAGGCTGGATGGCGATGTATAGCTTGAATATGCTTCGTATTGCCTGCGAAATTGCAGTTGAGCGCCCTGTATATCAAGATATGGCTTCTAAGTTTTTTGAACACTTCTTACACATTGCAGGTGCTATGCAAATGTTGGGTGGTTCAGAAATTAGCCTTTGGGATGAAGAAGACCAGTTTTATTATGATATGCTACATTTGCCTAACTCGCAAAGTATGTTGCTGAAAATCCGCTCGATGGTAGGGTTAATTCCACTTTTTGCTGTAGAAATTCTTACACCAGAAATGTTGGAAAAACTTCCAGATTTCAAACGTCGCGTGGATTGGGTTTTGGCCAACCGACCAGACTTAGCAGGTTTGATTTCGCGTTGGTATGAGCCAGGCAAGGGTGAAAACCGTTTGTTGGCCATCTTGCGTGGTCACCGAATGAAGATGATTATGAAAAAGATGTTTGACGAAAATGAATTTTTGTCAGAACATGGCGTTCGTTCATTGTCAAAATATCATCTCGAAAATCCGTATCAGTTCCGTGTACACAACGAGGTATTCAGAGTAGATTACACACCAGCCGAGTCTACAGGAAGTATGTTTGGGGGTAACTCCAACTGGCGTGGTCCTATCTGGATGCCAATGAACTTCTTATTGATTGACTCCTTGTTGAAATTCCAATCCTATTATGGAAATGATTACGAAGTAGAATATCCGACCAATTCGGGCAACATGGTGAGCATCAAACAAGCCGCTTTGAGTTTGGCAGAACGTTTAATCAAAATCTTTAGAACTGATGAAAACGGAAAACGCCCTATGTATGCCAATTACGAAAAAATGCAAACTGACCCTCATTTCAAGGATTTAGTGTTATTTTACGAGTATTTCCATGGTGATGATGGCAAAGGGCTAGGCGCGGCACACCAAACAGGTTGGACAGGCCTAGTGGCAGAGTTGATTTTGATGGTAAATGAGGCAAATAAGGCAGAAATAAAAGAGATTTTATAAGTAGGAAAAGGTCTTTAGTATATTAGAACTGTACGGAGGATTTCCAACAATTGCGGATTTCTGATTTCGGAAATAAAGTAAAACGACTTTATTTTTAACAAAATATAGCAAAATACACTTCCGAAATTCAACATCGGATATCCGAAATAAACAGTTTTATAATCCTTCGTACAACCTTAATAATATGTCATCAAATCATGAATCATCCAGAATTTAGTGATTTTTTATGTTACAAGCATTGCGTCTAAATCGGGATGATTCGAAATAGAGTATCAAAAAAGGCGTTCGAAATTAGATTTTCGAACGCCTTTTGAATATACGGTTAAAACATTACCCCATTGTCAAAATTCGAGAAGATTTCATTCTTAGAAGAAAATATAAATACCTATAGACCGACAACTCAAACTAATTTTGTACTCCTACGGAATAAACGTTAAATTATGCTCTGTTGAAGAAACTTAAAGATTATTTTAAGTCCTTTCCAGCAATATCTTCCCAGCGATAGAAATGAAAAGTTTTATCATCGCTCATCACGACGAATAACCCTTTTTTGAAGGTTTTATTCAAGGGTACTGCTGTAACGTCAGAACCATCACTTTGTTTGGCTTCGACTTTTACTACCTTGAGCTCAGGATGCTCGTTAGGATTTTTCGCAGAACCTTCTCTTGGGAAAATATGAAATTGATTGGCTCCTTGGTCGGAGACAAGAATATAGCCTTTACGAGCGGATGTTTGATAAATCGAAATTCCTTCGTGGTCTTCTGAGAAACCTGTTGTAGCAAACAAAGCCAATTCTTGGTCGCCTTTTGAGGGTTCGGCATAGTATTTTCTTACGCCGATACCTTCGTCCGAATAATAGACATAGCCTAAGGCATCATCAACTGCAATGGATTCAATTTCTTTTTTACCACTATAAGTACCAAATTTTCGAATAAAAGTAGCTTTTACTTGTCCTTTACCATTATCCGATAATTCATATTGCCAGATATATCCGCCTGTTGTAGGGCCGTTTTTACGACCTACCATAGCATAGATTTTCCCTTCAGGAGTTTTGTACAAAGCTATCCCCATCAAATCACGGAATTCTGTTCCTGTTTCACCTTCAAACATTGGAATTCCACCATTGTCGATAGGCTTCATGTCGGGCAATGAATAAATACGCAACTGATGATTCATTCGCTCGGTAGTAACGGCGATATCTACTTTTTTTCCTCCAATTTTTAAACCATATTCTATATCTACATTATTAGGACGCTTCAGTCCTCTCACTACTTTGTCTGACTGGATTTTTCCCTGTAAATCAAAGACAAACAACGCTCCATCCTGATTTTTATCGGTACCAATAATTAAGCTTTTGCTTGGGTTTTGAGGGTTTATCCAAATAGCAGGATCGTCGGTATCATGCTTAACTGAATCAGTAATAACAACGGGTTTAATAATCGTTTGAGCACAAGCATTCTCAATAGTCGAAACAATCAAGCTCAAGGATAATAATTTAAAGAGAAGTTTCATGAAATAAGTTGGTTTTGTTCAAAGTGAACAGGCGCAAAGGCATAAAGTGACAAAGTATTTTTAAATTAATGAAGCTTTTATAAAACTCCACACCCTTTGTGCCTTTGCACCTATGTGCCTGTTCACTTCATTATTAATCTACTTCCCACCAAAAGCACCAATATAATTAGCTGGTTCTGGGGAAGTGTATGTTTTGCCGTTGGCCGTAATACCTGTTTTGAAATTACGCGTAAAGGTAGTGATACCCTTGTTCAAAGCAGCCGAGCCTGATAATAACGAGAAATCCCATGAGCTATTGTAATCGGCGTTCATGACATCGGTTGATAAGGGGTAGTTCGCAAACTTTGGATCGTTATCTCCCGCCTTTGTACCACGGATTTCGTTTGTGCCCGATGCGATTTCGGCTGTTGGTTGGAACTGATCTACCGTCGTTTGATTATAGCCATAGTACAAGTTGTTTTGAATCACCGAACGAGAATCTTCTGGTTTTTTCACATCACGTTTGATACCGAAACGACAATTAGCCAATAGGTTGTTGTACAAATCAGCACGCACACTAGCCTCGATCCAGATAGAACCGCCTTTGATGGTTGGGCGTCTCCAGCCTGTGTTTAACAAGGTATTGTTGTAAGCTACCACGTATGCTTGTGGAGTACGGTCGCCTGAGTTTGATAGTTTAAGAGCGTTGGTGTTGGTACTGTAAACCAAATTATAAGCCACATCAGCAATACAGCCCGATTTGATATTGATAGCTTCGCCACCTGTAACACCTGTAGTATAGAATTTATTATTTGAGAAAATAATACTTCCACCTTCTAAATAAGTACAGTCTTCATTGAAATTGCGGAAAATGCTATTAACCACCACCAATTTACCTGATACATTTGAATACCAAAGCGCTGGCACGTTTTCGCCACTAGCCGCTTTATATAAACCTAATTTTACCGAAGTAGAAGCTTCTGTAGTGGTAGCACCACCATATTCTAAGATAACATTGTCTAACACTAATTCAGCACAAGTTTTGCTAGCCAAAATTCCACCCCAAAGCTTACCAAATTTGTATTTTGTGGTACGAGCCGTTTCTGGAACCGTAAATTTGACTGGATTACTCGCATTACCTGTAGCATATAAGTTACCATTAACGATAATTTCAGGCTTTGCCGTTGTGTCCATCACCACGGTTACTCCTTCTTCGATGCTTAGCGTTTTTCCCGCAGGCACAATAATGTCGCCAGTTACTTGAATAATGCTTCCTTTTTTCCATGTACCCGATACTTCGCCCGCTACAGTTTGTTCCTCTGGCTTTGGATCTGAGTTGTCTTTTGTACAGCTTGTGCATAGCGATGCCAGCAACAAGACACTTGCTAAAATGCTTGAAGTTTTCATGTTTTTTGTAAAAATTAGAATTAAAGTTTGAAGCGCAAGCCTAATAAATAGCTGCGTTGATAATAGTCTTGTCGAATTAAAGTTTTGTTACTAAGGTTTGATTGTTCTGGAATAGACGAGTTTACAGGATTGCTATTTTTGATAAAAACACGCATTGGTGTGTTTAAAAGGTTATTAGCCTTAACAAAAATCGTCCAATGTTTCCCTATATTTTTTTCGATAGAAGCATCCATTTGGATAAAAGCTTCTTGCCAAAGGTCATTGTTCAAAAATTGAGATACGGTGTTGATACGCTCGCCCGTATACGAAGCTGCCAATTGTGCGTCAATGCCTTTTTTACCATCTTTATAAAAAACAGATAGATTTCCTACATGTGCCGACTGCCCATACATCGGACGAGTTTGGTCAACGCTACGAGGCTCTAGGTTGCCTTGGGCATTACGAATACGAATCATCTTCTTGGTCGTAATGTTTGAGTTGGTATAGGTGTAGTTGGCTTTGAAGCCAAAGTTTTGGAAGTTTTTAATCACATCCAATTCCAAGCCATAGTTCTGAGCTGTTCCAAAATTGCCTGGGGTATAAAACACATCTTGTCCACGGGTTTCGTCCACTTGCAATGTATATTCAATAGGATTCTGAATATTTTTATAAAAAACACCAGCCATCAATTGGTCTGAGGCATTAGGAAAATACTCATAACGGAAATCAATGTTGTCGGCAACAGCACGTTTTAGGTCTGGATTACCACGTTCTTGGTATTCTTCGTTGACAATTTTCCCCGGCACAATTTCAAAAAATCCTGGGCGATTGATAGAACGGAAATAAGAGAAACGTAAGTTTTGATTATGCTCCAAAGCATATTTTGTGTGAATGCTTGGCAAAATATCCCAATAATCTTGCGTGCCAGATGGACGAAGCTCGCCCAAAGGATATAGCATATCATATCCCTGCGAAGTATGCTCGGCACGAACTCCTGTGATGATTTGCCACTCTTTTGAGCTCCATTTTCCCATAACATACGCTGCTCCTATTTGCTCGGAAGCTTTGTAATTAAGTGCCGATGCTACCGTACCACGAGGGTTTTCCAGAGACCAAGACAAATCGCTATATTGCTTGTAATCTGTTTGATAAAGGGCAAAAGGATTAATAGGTTTAAAGATATAGTTGTTATAAAAATTATCTCGTTGCTTGGTTCTAAACAAACCACCAGCACTCCAATCAATGCCTTTGAATAGGTAATTTACATTTGCATAAAGCGCTATATCTTGGTCGTTGTTATGTTCCCAACGACGAGCGCTTTCAGTTGGATAGGTAAGTGTTTCAACAAATTTTTCTCTTTTTCCTAAAAAATTCACACTAGTATTTTCTGGTACAGCATTGGTTGCCAAAGAATACACAGCCGACCAGTTCACTGAAAGGTTTGTTGCTAACTGGTGTTTAGCTTGTAAAGTTGAATTAAAAATACTTTGTCGAGTATATCTTAAACGAGTCGAAAATCCTAGACCAGCATTGCCTGCCACAGGGTCATAGCCACCAGAAGAAAAATCAGTAGTTTTGGTTTGGCGAACCTGCCAGTTTTGCAAATTCATAAACGCATTGTACCACTGTAATTTAGTACGTGAGTTGAGGGCAAAATCTAGTTTGGCATGTAGTCCCAAACGTTGTTGTTGCTCTGAGTAATTACGTTGCGCCAAACTAGTAATTCGAGAAGTTGTTTCTGTATCGTAAACAGTAGAATTGTAAAAATCACTATTACTACCACGGAAAGTATTTTGGAAACTTCCTGCCAAAATTACCCCCAAACGATTATGCATATAGCGGTTGCCTGCCGACAAACCCGCAACGATATTTGGCATAGGCGAAGCTGATTTTGTATCTAAAAACCCTTTCGCAAAATCCTGTATCGTAGCAGAATACGTTTTTCCATAGGCCTCATACGGTGACTGGGTGTGAATCAAACTTTTGTTCATCGAGTCAAATGAGCGATTCATAAACAATTCGCTGTATCCTGTAGCCAAATTGGCTTTTAGTTCTAGTTGTGTCGGTGCTTCTTTCATCACCATGTTGATTACACCACCAACTGCATCGCCTTCTTTGTCGGGCGTAAGAGATTTGCTTACTTCTAAGCGACCTAACAGCTCGGAAGGGAATATATCTAAAGGTACATAGCGATATTTATTGTCTGGACTTGGAATTTTGATACCATTGACCAAAGTATAATTATAGCGTTTGTCCATACCACGCATAATGGCGTATTGCCCATCACCATTGCTATTTCGTTCGATTGAGATACCCGAAACACGTTGTACCAAGTTGGCAACCGTTAAATCAGGTGAAATTTCGATGGCTTTTCCCGAAACGATATTCATCAACTGTAGCGCATTGCGTTCGGCGGAGCGAGCGGCAAGTTCAGAAGATTTATCACTATTAGCCGACACCACCACTTCTTCGAGTGTCTGATTAGCATGAGGTTTAAGCTGAATTTTGCGGTTGGTATGTTGCGAAATTTCGATAGTTTCCTCAAAAGACTGATAACCCACATAGCTTACTTTGATGGTATGAGTTCCTTTTTTGAGTCCTTTGATACGAAAGTTTCCGTCTAATCCCACCACATCATAAACTCCTTGTGGAACAGCCCTTACGACAGCACCAACGAGCGGTTCGCCTGTTTGTTGGTCGGCAACTGAGCCATGAAGTTGAAAGTTTTGCGTAAATCCAATGTGTGCCATTAGGCAACACCAAAGCATTATAAAATATTTGCACATAATTGTCGATTGAGACCTAACTTGAATACGGATGAGCATCGAGAGCCTCGTTGTTTTTGCTGTGACAAAGGTGCGACAAGTCTATTTTGATTTGCAAATTTGTGCCGTTACAAAAAGGAAACAGCGTTACAAAGAGCGTTAACAAAAAAGCAACAGCGTGAATTTAATCCGTTTAACTATTTGTAAATCAGTATTTTTTGTTTTTAAAAACGTTACATTATCAAATTGTTAACGTTACGTTTCTGAATTATAAAGACTGAATAAAGGAAGAAAGATTTTCTCCTTGAGCCAAATTGAGCTTCTTGCGAAGACGATATCTGAGCACTCGCAAGCTATCTTGTGATACACCTAATAAGGAGGCGATTTCGGCAGAATTAAGATTCATTTTGAGTAAAGCAATCAAGCGAATATCGTTGGAGGTAAGTTGTTCGGTATGAGATTTTAGTTTTTCTAAAAACCTTTGATGCACCTGCTCAAACACATGACGAAAGTGCTCCCAATCGTGATCGTGGGTAAAACTTTGATGGATTTCCTGCATGATTTGTTTCAGATTTTTTGAAACATTTTTTCGGTCATCTTTCAACGTCTCTTCCAAACGCAAATACAGTTTTTGCAAAAGCTGATTTTTTTGAATGACGTGCAAAGTGTGTGCGCTCAATTCTTGCGTTTTGATTTCGAGTTGATTTTTCAGGTACTCTTCCTCCAATTGCTGATTGCGCAAAGCCGCTTGCATCAAGGCCTGTTCGGTTTCGGATACCTTTTGATTTTGTTGGTTAAGATGTAATTCATTAGCAATTTTCATACGTTGGCGACTCATAATCACAAAGCCCAAGCTTCCTAACAAAACCAATACCACTGCTACAGCAATACCCACAATTTGGTTGGTTTTGGTGGCATGGTCGAGACGTTCGATTTCTGCATTTTTTTTGGCAATATCATACATCACTTGTAGTACAGCCATTTGCTGCATACTTTTTTCGGAATAAATATCCATAGTCATTTTCCGACTCAGTTCAAGATAGAAATAGGCACTATCGTTACGTCCTAAATCGTGCAAGGCTCTCGATATATCTCTGTAAGCACTGGCTTCTTGATATTTTTCTTTAAGTGATTGTGAAAGCAATAGGGCTTTTCTCGAATAATTAAGTCCCTCTTGGGTTTTTCCCGTTTTTCTTAAAACATCTCCCAAATTATTGAGCACTTCTATTTGTGACAATTCATCTTTAGCTATTTGGTTGACAGTTAGGGCTTTGTTGAAATAGAAATAGGCTGAGTCATACCGAGATAAATCTTCAAAAATACTTCCTAAATTTTCATAAATTTTGGCAATACCACTCTGATTACCAGCTTTTTGATATTCATTGATAGCTTTACGTTGAAAGTCGAGTGCCAAAGGATATTTCCCTTGCTTTTCATACAAATGTCCCAAACGGCCATAAGTTTTGGCGATTCCACTTGGTTCTTTTTGTTTCTGAAAAATCTGTAAAGCTTCCTGATATTGTTGCTGAGCCGCATTGGGATTGCGGAGGTAATAATACAAAAGTCCCAAGTCGCAAAGGTTATCAGCCAAAAGTAGGGGCTTTTGTTGGCTTTTCAACACCTTATTAGCTTGTAAATGAAGCTCCAAAGCTTGTGGATAATGCCCAAAATGAAAACATAATTGTCCCATTTGTTGAAGGTACAGTCCAGCCTCAAGCATTTGTTGTCTTTCGACAGCCGAGTTGTATTGGGCTTTGAGCTTGAGCAGTTTGGTATCTGGATGAGGGATTTCACTGTAAAAAGTATCTTTATCGAGGGTTTGAGCCGAACCATGAAGTACAATACCCAAAGCCCAAAGGACAAGCAGAAATTTGGCGTGCAGTTTTATAGACAACATATCAAAGGGAAATTTGAAAATCAGCACAAAGTTGCCCCAAGATTCCCAAAGCGTAATAGCTAGATAATATTGTTAATGATTATTTAATGAAGAGGGATGTTTAGGGGCAAAGGCACAGAGGCACAAAGTGGGGTTAGGGAAAAGTCGTGATTTGTTGAAAAGGTTCTTGGGATTGTGTGGTGTTTATATAAGTCTGTTGATTACTGGATAAAACGATAAAGTATGATTCAGGTTTTTATACTTTTCTACTGAATTTTATAAAAACAGTTTCAAACTGTTAAAGAATGAGTCCAAGACTAAGTCTTGAACTAGTATATTCAATTTTGTCCAGTAATCAGATAAATCTGCAAATTCTAACGGCATAATCCATATAAGTCTATACAAGAATAGGGACACATCAGCGCCCCTATTCTTGTATAGACTAAGTCCTAAAGTATTTCTATTTACTAATATCCAACATAGCTTTCAAAGCCTTAAGTGCTGGCTCACGAACGTCTTCTGCTACCTGAATTTCTGGTAACTCATAGAACATCGCGTTGTAGAGTTTTTCCAAGGTATTCATTTTCATGTATGGACATTCTGAACAGGCACAAGTGTTTTTCTCGTTGGCAGGAGCTGGAATAATCTTTTTGTTTGGAACAGACTCCTTCATTTTATGTAAAATACCTGCTTCGGTAGCTACGATAAACTCTTGGTAATCAGAATCTTTTACAAAATTTAAAAGAGCAGTAGTTGAGCCTACAAAATCAGCTTGCGAAAGAATCACTTCTTTACATTCTGGGTGAGCGATTAATAAAGCATTAGGATTTTCTTCCTTTACTTTTTTCAATTTCTCTAACGAAATATCGATGTGAACGATACAAGCTCCATCCCAAAGGATAAGGTCACGACCTGTTTTTTTCGCTACATATCTTCCCAAGTTGGCGTCTGGTGCAAAAATAATTTGCTTATCAGCAGGAATTGATTCAACTACTTTAAGGGCGTTCGACGAAGTACAAATAATATCTGTCATGGCTTTTACGTCAGCTGTACAGTTGATATAACTTACCACAACAGCTTCGGGATACTGCGCCTTGAAAGCAGCAAATTCCTCTTTTGGCGCAGAATCTGCCAATGAACAACCTGCATTAAAATCGGGGATAACCACTTTTTTGTTAGGGTTCAAAATTTTGGCTGTCTCACCCATAAAATGCACGCCACAAAATACAATCATGTCGGCATCTGTCTTTTCGGCTGCTTGTGCCAAGGCAAGACTATCTCCCAAAAAGTCGGCCAAATCTTGAATTTCGGCATCTACATAATAGTGAGCCAAGATTACCGCATTTTTTTCCTTTTTGAGCTTTAAAATTTCTTCTTTTAAGTCAGTGCCCTTAAAAGGTACCGAACGGCTCACATAGCCTACTTTATTTACTTCGTCTAGTAAGTTCATCTTTATTAATCGGTGAATTGTTGTCTAGTTAAAAAATTATATCGGACTTTGATAGATAGATAAAAGGAGGTTATTTATTAACCGTATTTACGTTATTAGTATCAATTCATGATAAATACTATAGCTATGTCATTAACTTTATTTTTCATGCTATCCAGTACCATGGAGTTGTGAGCTATACCAAGCGGAGTTGAGACATGCATCTTTAGCTACTTTTATGAAAATGAATGTATTTTTCTATTTTTTCCGAAATCAGCAATCCCAAATCCACAATCGCTGAAAACATTCATAACTCACAATTCCTCATTATTCCTTAGTACGCTTTCAAGCTTAAATCTAAGCTTTTGATTTGGTGTGTCAATGCACCACTTGAAATATAATCTACGCCACATTCTGCATATTGGCGAATGGTAGTTTCGTTGATACCGCCCGAAGCTTCAGTCAAGTATTTGCCATCGATTAAGCGAACTGCCTCACGAAGATTTTCAAAGCTAAAATTATCCAACATGATTCTGCTTACTTGACCAATTGCTAAAACTTGCTGTAGTTCATCGAGGTTACGTACTTCTATTTCGATTTGAAGATTTTTACCCGTTTGTACTAAATATTCATTTGCCTGTCGAATCGCATTGGCAATACCTCCCGCATAATCTACGTGATTATCTTTTATCAAAATCATATCAAAAAGAGCATAGCGGTGATTTACGGCACCCCCTATTTTGCAAGCCCATTTTTCACAAAGTCGAAAATTTGGCGTTGTTTTTCGGGTATCTAATAACTTGGTATTAGTTCCCTCAATCAAATTAACCATCGAGCGTGTGTAGGTAGCAATACCCGACATACGTTGCATACAATTGAGTACCAAGCGCTCGGCCTTCAATATCGACTGCGAACGACCCTCTACGGTTAATACGATTTGTCCACGGTCGATGGCGGTACCATCTTCGAGGATAGTTGTAACCTGAAGTTCAGGATCAACTTCTGCAAAAATCATTTTGGCGAGTTCGACACCAGCCAAAATCCCTTTATCTTTTACCAATAATCTGGCACGTCCAATGGCATCATGCGGTACAGTCGAGAGCGAAGTATGGTCGCCATCACCGACGTCTTCAGTCAAAGCATTTTGAATGAAGTTTTTGATATAAGTTGGTTCTAAATAATTAAACATGCTAGATACAGATTGTTTTATGCCCCAAAAGTAAGAAAATTATTCAATTGTACTTTTGAAATTTTTTGTAAGCAATACCTCTCAATTATTATAAAAATCCCAAGAAAATAGGGTAAGTCTCTTTTTATACAGACGTAAAATTTGGTGTAAAGTTTGCGATACTTCTACAAAACTTGCTACTTTTGTGTTCAACAATGAAAAAAACATCTCACATATCGCGTTTGTTCAGCACTTTTTTTGTGTGCTTGATGCTGATGTTTACTGTTTTTGGTAAAACATTTTCGGCATCACAAGTACACTATTCTGGTGTAAAAAAAGCGAAAACTGAGCAGTCAAAAAAGCAAAAAGGAGCTACTCCCGAATGTTCGGTTAGTGAGTTATCGGTAATGCACGCTAGTCCAAGTATTAGTTTCGATGCTGTTAGCGATTTTGTTTTTTCGATTCCTAGCGTTGCGATTCCTGTGGCGGTTCATGCTCTGGGTCAGCAATTGAAGGTTACTTCTCCTAATATTCTTTACGAAATTCTGTTCGAGCATTTTATTGCTACCAATGCTCCCTGATTCCCTTTTTTCTTGGTTTAAATGATTGAAAGTCTAACGACATAGGCTTTATGGGCAATTTGTTGGTCATTTGTATCACAATTCCCCCAGGCTTCAGGCTCAACATTTACTCCGCCCTTACCAAATCCTTTTCTAATCTTGTAATAGGCAACTGTTACACACAAGTAATTCACATTCATTTTTCAAATAACTAAAAACAAATGCGTTACAAAGGTGCCATTGTGTGGCTGACTGGTATTATTTCAGCCCTATGTTTGTTCTTCCTTTCGTTTACATGGAAGGCTAATGCGGTTCGTGAAGATGCAATTGCGTATGCAACATCGAAAGATGGTAAACTCGACCCAGCTAAAAAAACTCGTTATATCGATTCATTGTGGAAGCAACCAGTATATTTGGGCTTCACATTGCAAGATGTAACTACTTATGCTCTTCACAAAGGTCTTGACTTGGAAGGTGGTTTCAGTGCAGTATTGGAAGTTTCTCCAGTAGAAATTCTACGTGCATTATCTGGGAAAAGCAATGATCCAAATTTTGAAAAAGCTTTAGAAAGTGCTTCAAAATTACAAGCAACTTCTACAAAGCCTTTCAACGACATTTTCTTCGAAGAATTTGCTAAAATAGCTCCAAATCAGCGCTTGGCTACCATTTTTGCTAACTCGGTAAACCGCGATAAATTGAACTCAGGTTCTTCTGATGCTCAAGTAGTAAAAGTGGTTAACTCAGAAATCGATGGTGCTGTAGACCGCGTATATAAAATTATCCAAGCTCGTATTGACAAATTTGGTGTAGCCAACCCTAACATCCAACGTTTGCCAGGTACCAACCGTATTCAAGTAGAATTACCAGGCGTAGACAACCCTGAGCGTGCTCGTAAATTATTGGCAGGTGCTGCTAAATTGGAGTTTGTTGAGGTTGCTGAAATCAACGAATGGGGACAAGGTTTGAATGCTTTAGGCGAATATTTAGCTGCTGAATCAAAAGCAAATAAAGCTACTGTAGCATCAGCTGCTGCTTCTACAGATACTACAAAAGGAGGTTTGGCAAGTCAGTTGTCAGCTCCAAAGGCTGCTAAGAAAGATACTGCTAAAGCTGATACTACAGCAGGTGCTGCATTGACAAAATTATTCTTGCCTTTGGACAACCAAGGAAGAAACTGGGGTGTAATGCGCAAAGACACGGCTCGTGTAAACGAATTGTTCCGTCGCCCAGAGGTAAAAATGATGTTCCCATCAAACTTGACTTTTGTATGGTATGCTAAAGGTATTCCATCAACAACTGGTGACGAAATTATCCAATTAGAAGCAATCAAGAAAACTGAAAACCAACCAGCTCCTTTGGAAGGTGATGTAATTGTAGATGCTTTTCAAGACTTTGATCAAAATAACCGTGCTGAGGTTACTATGGTAATGAACGGTACAGGTTCTCGTATTTGGAAAAACTTAACAGCTGCAAGCATTGGTAAACGTGTAGCAATCGTTTTAGATAACTATGTATATTCTGCTCCAGTAATTAATGGTGAAATTCCTAACGGTCGTTCATCTATCTCTGGTTCATTCACTGTAGAAGAAGCAAAAGACTTAGCAAACGTATTGAAAGCAGGTAAATTGCCAGCGCCAACCCGTATTGTTGAAGACGCTTTCATTGGTCCATCATTGGGTCAGGAAGCTATCAACCAAGGTTATTTGTCAATGGCTGTAGGTTTGATTTTGGTGATTGTATTTATGATTGGATACTATGGTAACCCAGGTTGGATGGCCAACGCTGCATTATTGTTCAACGTATTCTTTATTGCTGGTATTACTGTTCAAATACAAGCAGCCTTGACATTGCCAGGTATTGCAGGTATCGTATTGACTTTGGGTATGGCTGTAGATGCCAACGTATTGATTAACGAACGTATCCGAGAAGAATTACACCGTGGTGTGGGACTTTTAGAATCAGTTAAGTTAGGATATGAGAAAGCGCTTTCTGCTATCTTGGATGGTAACATAACAACTATTTTGATTGGTGTTATCTTGATTATCTTCGGTTCTGGTTCAGTAAAAGGGTTTGGTGTAACACTTTGTATTGGTTTGGTTACTTCAGTATTTACGTCAGTATTTGTATCGCACGTATTAGTAGACTGGATGGTACAACGTAAAATTGCTGCGGGTAAAGAGAAAGAAGTAACATTCGAAACATTCATTTCGAAAGACCTTTTCAAAGGAATGAATTTCGACTTTATCGGAAAACGTAAGTATTCTTATTGGTTCTCTTGGGGCTTGATCGTATTGGGTATGGGAGTATTGTTTGCTCAAGGCGGATTCAACTTAGGTGTTGACTTCAAAGGTGGTCGTTCTTATGTGGTTGAATTTGCTAAACCGGTAGATGCAACTAATATCAAAGAAGCATTAAAAGATGATTTTGAAGAAAAAGGTGTTGAAGTAAAAACTTTCAACGGTCCTACTAAGATGAAGGTTACAACAGCCTATTTGGTTGAAGATGAATCTGCTGCGGCTAACCAAAAAGTTCGTGCAGCTTTAGAAAAAGGCTTGACACAATTTGCGGCTGACAAACCAGTAATTGTTTCAGAATCTAAAGTAGGTGCTACAATTGCCGATGATATCTTGACTCAGTCATTTGTATCAATTGGTTACGCATTAATTGCCATCTTTATCTATATCTTGATTCGTTTCCGTAAATGGCAATATTCATTGGGTAGCGTTATCGCCTTGTTACACGATACATTAGTAGTATTGGGTATGGTAGGTATCGTTCGTATCTTTGGTTTGGAATTAGAAGTTGACCAAATCTTTATTGCTGCGGTATTGACGGTTATTGGTTATTCAATTAACGATACCGTGGTAGTATTTGACCGTATCCGTGAAGAAATCGGTGTTGACGCAGACTTGTCAAACAAAGAATTGATTATCAAAACAATCAACACGTCTATTAACCATACTATGAGCCGTACTGTAATGACAGCCACCACTGTATTCTTGGTAGTATCAGTATTGTTGTTCTTTGGTGGTGACATCTTGCGTGGATTCTCATTTGCGATGTTTGTCGGGGTTGTATTTGGTGCATACTCATCTATCTTCGTAGCTGCTCCAATCGTTATTGACCTTGGAACAGGAAAGAAGAAAGCTGTAGCTCCAGCTGCAAATCCTTCTAAGTAATTACTCTCAAAGACCTCATAGCCCTCAAAAGCTATGAGGTCTTTTTTTGTTTCACGACAAAATATTAACTATCTTGAAACACAGTTTATACAATTCTGTTCTGTAATTACCTTCAATCACAATAAAATAAACTAAAACCTTTTCTTTATGAGTAACAGTATTTGGCGCAAGAAGCCTATGTCAGCTTACGAGGCAGATATTAAAAACAGTGAGCTGAAGCGTGTTCTAGGTAAATGGAGTTTGACGGCTATCGGTATCGGTGCGATTATTGGTGGTGGTATCTTCGTATTAACTGGTACAGGCGCTCACTATCATGCTGGTCCAGCTTTGGCATTATCATTCGTTTTAGCAGGTATCGGCTGTATCTTTGCGGCTCTTTGCTATGCTGAGTTTGCAGCTCTACTTCCAGTAGAAGGCTCGGCTTATGCCTACGCTTATGGTACAATCGGTGAATTCTTTGCTTGGATTATTGGTTGGGGACTTGTGTTAGAATATGCCATGGGGGCAATGACTGTAGCTGTGAGTTGGTCCGGTTACTTCAATAAGCTACTCCACTTATTTGGTATCGAAATTCCTTATTACTTAAAAAATGACCCGTTCTCTGCTGCTACTTATGCGAAGTCCGCAGGGCTCGAACACGTAGGCTGGGGAGTAAACCTACCTGCTTTCATTATTACTTGGGTAGTAACTTATATTTTGGTAAAAGGTATAAAAGAAGCTGCAAGTGCCAACAACATTATTGTAATCTTGAAAGTAGCCGCGATTTTATTCGTAATTATCGTAGGTGCCTTTTTTGTAAATACTGCAAACTGGACTCCATTTATCCCTGCTCCTGAATTGGTAGAACATGCTGATGGTTCTATGAAAGAAGCTTATGGTTGGGGCGGTGTTGCTAGTGGTGCTGCGGCTATCTTCTTTGCTTATATTGGTTTTGATGCTGTATCTACACAAGCTGGTGAAGCTATCAATCCTAAGAAAGATATGCCTTTTGCCATTATCGCTTCATTGGTAATTTGTACAATCCTTTATATCTTAGTTTCGTTGGTATTGACAGGTATGATTAACTACAAAGACATCGTAGGTGATGCTTTGAAAGCGCCTGTAGCTTACGCATTCGACAAAGTAGGTCAACCTTGGGCGGTATTTATTATCACTGCTGCCGCAACGGCTGGTTTGATTTCGGTAATGTTGGTAATGATGTTAGGTCAAACACGTGTATTCTTGGGTATGGCTAAAGATGGTTTGTTGCCAAACTTCTTCCGTCAGGTTCACCCAACTTTCCGTACTCCTTGGAAAAGTACTATCTTGGTAGGTTTCTTAGTATCAGTTGTATCGGCCTTTACTCCAATTGGCGTATTGAGCGATATGTGTTCATTCGGTACTTTGTTTGCTTTTGCTATGGTATGTTTGGCAGTATTATTATTGCGTTACAAAGAGCCTAATTTAGAGCGCGACTTCAAAGCTCCAGCCTTGAAAATCGTTGCCCCACTTGGTATTTTGACTAACTTATTCTTGATTTTAAACTTGGATGGTTTGGCTCAAAAACTAGCATTCGGATGGTTGCTAATCGGTCTAATCGTATATTTCCTTTACGGTAAACCAAATAGTAATTTGAATGAAAAATAAGTATAAAAATTAAGCTTCGAGCTTGATTCTCTATATTCTCAAGAGGCTCTAACATACCCATGTTAGGGCCTCTTGTTTTTTAATTCACTCAAATTCAAAGCACTCAATTCCAAAAAACTGTTGGTTTTGTTTTTTTATCTGTAATTTTGCATTTCGATTTTTACAGTCGGTTTTTAAATATGGCAACGTTACAAGAAGAAATACAAAAACGCCGTACATTCGGTATCATTTCCCACCCCGATGCGGGTAAAACTACGCTTACCGAAAAGCTACTTTTATTCGGTGGAGCTATCCAAACAGCTGGTGCTGTAAAATCTAATAAAATCAAAAAGGGGGCAACCTCCGATTTTATGGAAATCGAGCGCCAAAGAGGTATCTCGGTGGCTACCTCGGTAATGACTTTTGAATACAATGATGTAAAAATCAATATTCTAGATACTCCTGGTCACAAAGACTTTGCCGAAGATACTTATCGCACGCTTACGGCTGTAGACTCTGTAATCTTGGTAATCGACTGTGTAAAAGGGGTTGAGGAACAAACCGAAAAATTGATGGAAGTATGTCGTATGCGCAATACGCCAGTAATTATTTTTATCAATAAAATGGACCGTGAGGGTCAATATGCGTTTGACCTTTTGGATGAATTGGAACAAAAACTTGGCATTAAAGTTCGCCCATTGACTTGGCCGATTAATATTGGTGCCAACTTCAAAGGGGTATATAACCTTTATGAAAAGTCTTTAAACTTGTTTAATGCCAACAAAACCAAAATTGAGAAAGAAGTTGTTTCTGTAGATATTTGGTCGGATGAACTAGACAAACGTGTTGGCGAACGTGATGCCAATCAGCTACGCGAAGATGTTGAACTTATCGAAGGTGTTTATAACGACTTCGACCGTGCTGCGTATTTGTCGGGTGAGGTAGCTCCTGTGTTTTTTGGTTCAGCTGTTAATAACTTTGGTGTACAAGAATTGTTGGATACCTTTACTCAAATCGCTCCATCGACTCAAAAACGCCAAACTGATACTCGTACTGTTGAACCAGATGAGAAAAAATTCTCTGGTTTTATCTTCAAAATCCACGCAAACTTAGACCCTAAACACCGTGATAGAATCGCTTTCTTGCGTATCTGTTCGGGCGTATTCGAGCGTAATAAGTTTTATAAGCATGTGCGTTTAGACAAAAACGTGCGTTTTAACAACCCTTACAACTTTATGGCGCAAGATAAGGAAGTCATCGACGAAGGCTTCCCTGGCGACGTAGTAGGTTTGTATGATACAGGTAACTTTAAGATTGGCGATACGCTTACAGAAGGTGAAAATATGTTTTACCAAGGTATTCCAAGTTTTTCTCCTGAAATCTTTAAAGAACTTATCAATCTCGACCCAATGAAAGCCAAGCAATTAGAAAAAGGGATTGAACAGTTGACAGATGAAGGGGTAGCTCAATTGTTTACACAAACACATTTGGGTAATCGTAAGATTGTAGGTACCGTAGGAGAACTCCAATACGAGGTAATTCAATATCGTTTAGAACATGAATATGGAGCAAAATGTCGCTTCGATCACCGTGATATTGCTAAGGCGTGTTGGATTACGTCGGAAGACCCTAAAAAATTAGCAGAGTTTGTGCGTTTGAAAGGACAACAAATTGCTACCGATAAAGATGGTAATTATGTATTCTTAGCCGAATCTGATTGGATTTTGAGAATGAATATCCAGAATAACCCTGATATTCAATTCCACTTTACTTCAGAATTTAAGTTGGCTGCTGAAGCATAAAATAGGCATTAGATTTTAATAAAAAGGCTCAAATTAATTTAGGCAAATGCAAAAGTTAATTTGAGCCTTTTATATTAATGCAAAATAAACTATGATTTGGTATTCTTGCTAATTTGCTTATAAAACTGTATTTTGTTGTTGTAAAGCCCTGAAAATCATTCATGTTAATTCTTTATTAAAAACAATTATTTTACCGTTTATTCAGAGATGATAATTCTTTGATTTTTCTTGAGAATTTATCTATATATTGCAGTGCTTTATTAATTATCGTTCAATTACAAAGCTTTCTTAATTATGAAAAAATCTATCATTTTATCAGCAATGCTTTTTGCTTCTGTATGCACTAAGTCATTTGCTTCATCATCGTCTGAGTATTTTGTAGATGACGCTGCTATCGAAACTACTTTGAATGAAGGGGTTGAGGTAAATTACCTTACTCCAGTTTCAAATGCTGAGGTTTCTGCTCAAAACAACATGTTAGCGGCGGCTGCTTCTATGCCAGCTAGTTCTGTTGCAGCTAGCAAAGACCCTGTTGTAGCATTCGTTTTATCAACATTTTTAGGCGGCTTGGGTATCCACCGTTTCTATATGGGTACTGCTACATTGACTGGGGTAGGGTATATCCTTACTTTGGGTGGTTGCGGTATCGTAGCGTTTGTTGACTGGGTAGTATTGTTAGTCGCTTTGGTACAAGACGAAGGTATCGGCAAATATACAGACAACCCTAAATTCTTTATGTGGGGAGGAAGATAAGAATCTGATGATTCAAAAAATAAAAAAAGCTGAAGGAGCCCCCTTCAGCTTTTTCTTTTACAGCTATTTCCGATTTGCTAAAAGTCCTTTTTTCACTTGTTGATAATACTGATTTTTCAACTCCATATTCTTCTGTTCTGCCAAATAGCCACTCCTTCGAACCCCTCCAAAATAAAAGGCTTGAAAAAGTCCCAATCCTGTGAATATCCCTGTAAAATAATAGCCATTGACGATACTATAAGCACCATAACCGAGCGTTCCAAGTTGTAATACCAGCGATACTATTCCTTGTGTGGTATTGCCGGCATAAATCATTCCTGCCCCTGGCACAAAAGTGGCCAAAGCTTCTGCTTTTTTGACACTTCTAAACTTTGGTTTTTGCGCAAAAGCAAACAATTCCTCTGCATTAATTTGTGTATGAAAAGCTTGATTATAGGCTGGAACAAGGGTTTTGGCTTCGTCATACCGTGCCAATTGCGTGAGCGAAAGAATCTCCCAAATGAGTACCGAAGAGTGTCGTGTACTATCTTTTACAAAATACTTGAATTGCTGAATATTATTGAAGCAATCGTCATACAGCCCAGCCAAAAAACTACATACTACCGCTTCGTATCGAAGTGGTATCTGTTCTTGATCGTCGAGGTTACTCAAATCAAACCTTTGACTAGTTTGTAGAGCCATCGTAAATTTTTGTGCTGCTTTTTGACAATAAAGTTTTTTTAGTAAAAAAGCATTTTTCATGTCCTGTATTTGCTGAGTACCAAGACTTGAATCAGGCCATTCGCTGAGCTCAAAAAAAGCCTGTTCGTAGCCCAACATCGCTTCGTCGTATTTCTGTTGACGAAACAAACTATCGGCTTTTGATATAATGCTATTACCATTTTGTGCCTTAGTTAAAAAGGGTGCGCAAAGGAATATGCATATCAAATAGAATTTGCTCGTCGATTTTTTCATTAAATTCTTGTCTTTTTATTTTGACACTTAAAGCACTTCCCCAAATATTTCCAATATAAAATAAGCTGAATAAGCTTCCATAAATAATAAACCGAGGACTACCAACGCCGTCTTTACGCAAGCCTTCGTAGGCCTGTAAACCAAGAATGGTATTTTGTAAAAAGGCAGAAATTCCTTGTCCCAATTGTCCCCCTGCATAAATCTTACCTGCTCCCGGAATAATGGCAGATAATAGTCCAGCCTTGAAACCAGATTTTTTTTGTTGTTTCAAAATGTCCTCTCGGTAAAGCAAATAATTGGCTTGTTGTTTTTGTAAGGCGTAAAGATTGGGATCAAGATGTTTTTGTAAAGAGTCAAAGCGTTGTTGATTTCTTTGTAAAAGTGCCAATCCTGCCAGTTCAAAGGTTTGTAACGAACGATTGAGACTATCTTTCGAATTAGTTGCCTTAAAGTGCTTTTCTGCTTTTGTAAAATCTCTTAAATAACTATCTGATAATCCTGCCCAAAATTGGGATTTTGGGAAAAATGGACTTTCGGAGGGCACTTTAGAGAAGTAGACACTCGCCGAGTCGAGTTGTTTGAGCGAATAAAAAGCAAATCCTTTTTGGTAAGCTAGTTGTAATTTGGATTGTATCGAGATAGGGTATTTTCGCTCAAGTTGATTGGAAAAGGTAATAGCATCATAATATTGCTCTTTCCCAATCAAATGTTGTAAAAAGAGGCTATCTTTTGTGATTTGAGAAATACCCGATTGATAGCAAAGCAATAAGCCAAGACAAAAGCAAAATCGGATATAGAGCTTATCAGACATAGTGGAGTAAAATACAGTGTTGGCTTACTTGTACATTTGAGGCGAGTCTATGACTTTTCCTTGTTCGTTTACCCTAAAAGGGTTGATGGTAGTGCCACTAATTCGGTTACAACGTGCCAAACGGTCGGCACTAAGAGCGATACCCTTGAGCGGCCCATACATACGAATCGCCTCCCGACTAAAGCGTGAACAGGATAGTTCGTAGAGACAATTGGCCGAAAATTGCGGAGAAATTACTTTTTGATAGAAAGTTAGTGTACCATTCAATACAAACGAAATAGGGTGAAAACCTTTCTTTCTCGATGAGGAAGATGCTAGGGTATGTTCAGCCTGTTCTTTTTTATCCAAAAGTTGTAAGTCTGTATCTAAACTCTGCGCTTTAAGAGCGTTGTCAATAAGAAGCCCAAATACCAATAAAAGTATCTTACTTAAGTGCTTTGGCATTGAGTGGTATCGTAAAGTTGAGAAGTTCATTATTGATAGCCTCGTTAATTTTTACATCAGTATAAGACGTTTTGGTAATAACAGAATCTTTTGCCGTAAAAAAGTCAATTTGTGTTACTGCTAACGGAAACTCGATATCGCCTACTTTCTGGAAATTATAGTAATATACCTTTTTCATCACTTTACCTTCTCCGTCGGTATATTTGGTATAAATTGGATTTCCGCCATTATGTACCAACTCCACCGAACGAATACTTTTACTCAATTTGGCAGGCGCTATCCATGTACTAATCATCAGGTTTTTCTCAAATTTAGTCGCCTTATTAGTAAAGCCCATATTTCTTAAACCCAAATCTGACTTTTGGTTATTTAAGAAATAGTAGAATTGTGTAGTTTCGGTACTAAAAATGTAGTTTACTTGTTGAATAACGGTATTCTTCGCAGGGTCATAAATACTGACCTCTCCTTTGGCATTGTTGATTATGTACTGATTATTAGGCTGGGTAAAATGACTTACCATTTTGCCTCCTGCTACCTGATAAGCTATTTCTGATTTGATAGTAGCCGTTTTTCCGTTTTTATTAGAACGAGAAACCATTATCATACTGATTTTCTTAACGGTATTGGCAGAAAAAGAAAAAGCCAACGACATGGCAGACATCAAGCCTAAAACCACATAAAGATGTTTTTTTTGATTCATAGTCGAGATATAATAAAAGCCAAATTTACTTTCTTCCAGATATATATGAAAGTAAACTTGGCTTTAACCTTGTAGTATATTCAAAAATACTAAAATCCGAAAGAGACTCCTGCTGTTACCCAAGAAGCTCCCCAACCTACCTCGCCAAAACCTGATAGATTATTGCCCAAGGGAAAACGAGCTCCTGCACGAGGATTAATAAATATGGTTGTTCTTGTGGCGTAGGTTACATTGCCAGTGGTTGTGTTATACGTATAATTATTACGGTCAAAGAGCAAGCCTGCACCAACGGCTACATAAGGGTCGATAGAATCATCTCCTAAATTAAGGACATCTCCCAAGTGATACGCCCCTCTAGCGCCTACTCTAAATTGCCCATAGCTATAGTCACCATATCCTACCAAACCACCCGAACTATAATGAGTATAGCCTACCATCGGGCCAATCCCAATGTTGTCTTCAATGGCAAACTCAGCGTTGGCGTATACACCAAAATATAATAAACCAATACCAGCGTTCAAAATTTTGTCACCACGTTTAAACGTTTGTGCTTGAGAAGAAAAACCAAGCGATGCTATAAGAGCTAAAAGTAGAGCTGAAATTTTTAAGTTTTTCATGATTTTGAAATGTTTAGAATAAAACCGAAATGGATGTTTTATGGGTTTTAATAAAAATAGAACAACATGTGAAGCCCGCAGCACTTAGGGCGAATAACGACGATGGATAAGTTTAAAGAGTAAAAACGATATTCAAACCAAAAGTTTAGCAATGACTTCTAGCGCTAATTACTGAATAATTCCTGAAAAAGTGAATGATTTAATGAGTAAATGGTCAAAAAAAAGCGATGTTACCAATGAAGATAACATCGCTTTTAAGTAATTACACAAAATTAAATTTATGTACTCGGCTTTAGGCTGTAAGCTGTATGCCTTAGGCAAAAGGTCTTTAAAGTTTCATAAAAAACGCTTTTTTCTTTAACTTACGGCTTAATGCCTAAAGCCTATTGCCTGAAAAATTGCGTACTAACTTACATCATTACTTCAATCCTAAATCTTCTTGAATTGCTGAAACCTTTGCTTTTAGGGCTGCCAGTGTATCGTCAAAGTCAGCAGGATTAGCTAATGGCGCATTTACCGAAACATAGAATTTGATTTTTGGTTCTGTTCCTGATGGACGTGCCGAAACTTTTGAACCATCTCCCAAAATCAACTGAATTACGTTAGACGACTCCATCCCCAAACCTTCAGGAATTGCAGTGATTTCGCCTGTTTTAAGATCTTTCGAAGTTAAGTTTTTGTAATCCAAAACCGTTACTGGCTCCGAACCAGCTACAGAAGTTGGCAAGTTGGCACGAAGATTAGCCATCATTTGTTGAATTTCTTCAGCACCAGCTTTTCCTTTTTTAGTCAAAGAAATTAAGCCTTCGTAGTAGAAATTATTTTCTTGGTACATTTCTGTCAAGAAATCAAACAAAGATTTACCGTTATCTTTAGCATAAGCGGTCAATTCTGCAATCATCGCACAAGACGCTACTGCATCTTTGTCACGAACGGCATCACCAATCAAATAACCGTAAGATTCTTCACCACCACCGATAAATTGCTCTTTGCCTTCCAACTCACGAATTACCGCAGCGATGTATTTAAAGCCCGTTAAAGTATCGTAGCATTTTACGCCTTTGCTAGCACACATTTTCGCAATAATTTCAGTTGTTACAATGGTTTTAGCCACGAACTCTTTACCTGTAAGTTTGCCCGCTTTTTCCCAAGCTCCCAACAAATAATAGATAATTAAGCTAGCCATTTGGTTACCGTTCAACAATACCCATTCGCCATGAGGATTTTTTACGGCAGCCCCTACACGGTCAGCATCTGGGTCGGTAGCAATTACCAAGTCAGCATCAATATCCTTAGCCAAGTTTACCGCCAAAGTCATTGCTTCGGTTTCTTCTGGGTTTGGATATACTACCGTTGGGAAGTCACCATTTGGTTCGGCTTGTGCTTCTACTACGTTTACATTTTCGAAACCTAACAAAGCCAAAGCTTGAGGCACCAAGGTAATACCTGTACCGTGAATAGAAGAATATACAATTTTCAAATCCTTCTGACGAGCAATTACGTCTGGATTGATGCTATTATGCTGGATAGTTTTTAAGTATTCCTTATCTACTTCTTCACCAATAAACGTAATCAGCTCTTCGTTGCCATTGAAGTTGATATCATCTACCGAAGTAATGTTATTTACCTCTGTTACGATATTTTTATCGTGAGGAGCAACCACCTGCGAACCATCGTTCCAATACGCTTTGTAACCGTTGTATTCACGAGGGTTGTGAGATGCTGTAATTACCAAACCCGCATCGCAACCCAAATGGCGTATCGTAAAAGATAGTTCAGGAGTAGGACGAAGTGCCGAGAAAAGATATACCTTAATACCGTTTGCCGAGAAAATATCAGCACAAATACGAGCAAAGAAAGGAGAATTATTACGAGAATCGTGCGCAATAGCTACTTTGATTTCTTTGCCTGGAAGACTTTGTTTAAGATAGTTTGAAAAACCCTGTGTAGCAGCTCCTACGGTGTATTTATTCATACGGTTCGAACCCACACCCATTTCTCCACGCATACCACCAGTACCAAACTCCAACGATTTATAGAACGAATCCGAAAGTTCTGTTTCTTTTCCTTCGTCTAGCAACTGCTGGATTTTAGCTTTTGTTTCTTCATCATAGTTACCAGTTAGCCAAGTATCAATGTTTTTCTTGGTAAGAGCGTCTAAACCTGTTGACATAGTTTTATCTATTTGAGAATATTTAGAAATGAATAATCTGGTTTAAAAAATTGAGGCCAATGTGATTTTTAGGTCAAAATTTTTGGTTGACATCAAAGCAAATATAAAAATTATTCTGAATAGGAGAAGCCCCTTTTAATAATTTCGGTCAAAAACCGCAATATGTCTTTCTTTTGTCCAATAAAAAAACCACTAAGCAACTTAGTGGTTTTGGTTTTTGTATGAAATCTTTAAAAAATTGAAATATTTTTCGATTTTCTAGTTTAAATCTCAACAAGCATAGCTCCATAAGAGTAACCACCGCCAAATACTGTTACGATGATTTTGTTACCTTTTTCGAACTTGCCTTTATTTTCATCCATGGCAATAGCACAACCAGCACAACCTGTATTGCCTAAATAATGGATATTTGAAATCATTTTTTCGTCGGGCACACCTAAAGTTCCAGCTACGTTTTTAGTGATACGATAGTTGGCTTGGTGAGGAATGACAAACGAGATATCCTCCACAGTCAATCCGTTTTTCTCCATCACTTGTTTACTTACTTTTGGCATATAAGTACAAGCATTGATGAATACATCCTTTCCATAAGGCATAATCAAACCACGGTGAAGGGGCTTAAGCGTTACACCTTCCGAAGCTTTACCTACGTTGGCAGCACCACCAGTAATCAAATCTTTGATTTCCCAGTTTTGGGCTCCCGCTTTTTCTTTAGAGATAGATAATACCGCTGCGCCGTCGCCCCAAAGGTGTCCAGCTTTGGTATCGTCTTCGTTGTTATAAGCAGTATTATGCTCCGAAACAACTACGAGTGCCTTGCTAGCCTTGTTCATAGCAAAATATCCCTGAACTATTTCGATTGCATTGAGTAATGAAGAACAAGCAGAAGAAATGGTTACTACTGGAATTTCAGAAATATTTAATGCGTGTTGTAATGCGTGGCCTAGTGTAAATATATTATCGTGTGGAGTGTAGGTAGCACCTACAATTAGGTCAACTTCAGAAATGTCGTAAGGTAAACTTTCAGTAATCTTTTTGGCTGCCTCCAATGCCATTGTATGCGTATTCTCCTCAGGCGATGCTTTGCGACGCTCACGAATTCCAGTACGCTCAACAATCCATTCATCGGTCAATCCATTGAGTTCTTGAAAATAGGCATTCGTAACAACTTGTTCGGGCAGGTAACTTGCAATTGCGTTAATGAACATTACGTGTTAGTTTAAGATATTAATTATGAAATACAGTCCAACTTCGTTGCAAGGTTAATGCTAACTTTGGGCTTTGCTAGATAGCGGAAGGTTTACATATTGGTACAAACATCAAAGATTTTAATCGCTGGTTGCCTAATATAATCATCAATTTTGCACCGATACGCCCGTATTTCCATTACCTAGTAAATATTATGTGACTAGCTGATTATCAAGGCTTATCACTAATACAATACCTTTGAACTACAGATGGTTGGGATTTTTAGTTCAATTCATCGCTGCAAAAAGCAAAAACTATGAATTGAATTTTTATACAAAGGAAATTAATGTTTTAGCATAGTACAAGAAATTATTAGATAAATATAATTTATACTTCTTTAAATCCAATATTTTTTTGTATTATTTTGATGTTTTTTGGATAATACTTATAAATGTCAGAAAAAGAAGGTAATATCATTCCATTTGCTATAGATTGTCATTGTACGTAATCAAAAATAGCCTTCAAAACCATGACAATTGGATGCTTTTTAGATAAATATCAGGATAACCAAGGCTTTTACACAAACTCGAAGGATATTTGTAAATAATTTCATGACTAAAGGGAAAAAGTATGATGATTACAATTTGAGTTTTGCGATTATCCTTTTATAATAAAAGAAGTAAAAGTTGGTGAAAGTAACTATTTTTAGCACATTTGATACTTTTGGAGGAGCCTCGATTGCGGCTTCTCGCTTACATCAGGCGCTTGGGCGTCATGGTGTGAAGTCACGTATGCTTGTACAAGACAAAAAAGGAAAAGCGCCAGAGGTATATACTGTTGCTAACAATTGGGTGCAACAAAAAATTGCTTTGGCTCGCTTTGCAGCCGACCGATATCAGTTTGCTTTTTACGAAAAATCAAAAGCAGTTCGTTTTGTATTTTCGCAAGCTAAAATAGGCATAGATGTCACCGCTGAGTCTGTTGTGAAGGATGCTGATGTTTTTCATTTACACTGGATAAATTTTGGGTTTTTATCGGTACAATCCTTAACCCAATTAGCCAAACTCAATCGCCCATTTGTGTGGACATTGCATGATATGTGGGCGTTTACAGGAGGTTGTCATTATAGCGGTACTTGCGAAAGTTATCAACAAGCCTGTGGCAATTGTGAACCCTTTTTGCGAAAACCATCTTCCGATGACCTATCGCATCAGGTATGGCTTCGGAAAAAGGCACTATTCGAACAAATGGATATCACCTTTGTGGCTTGTAGTGAATGGTTGGCTGAAAAAGCTCGACAAAGTAGTTTGTTACAAGGTAAAAAAGTCATTTCGATTCCTAATCCGATAGATACCAAGCTTTTTTATCCTCAACATAAACGAGAAGCTCGCCAACAACTTAATTTGGCACAGGATAAGCAATATATCTTGTTTGCTGCCATGAAAATCAGCGATGCGCGCAAAGGCTTTCAATATTTTGAAAAAGCAATTCAGCATTTAATAACACAAAATCCCTCGTTAAAAGATAGTGTAGAATTATTGGTGATGGGTCAAGCTCAAGAAACTGATTTTGTAAATATTCCCTGCAAAGTAAATGTTTTAGGTCGCCTATCTGATCTTTCGAAAATAGCAACAACCTATGCGGCCGCAGATGTGTTTGTGATTCCTTCTTTGGAAGAAAATCTTCCGAACACCATCATGGAGGCTATGGCATGTGGTACGCCAGTGGTAGGATTTGAAACAGGAGGTATTCCCGAAATGATAGAACATCTTCAAACAGGCTATGTGGCAAAAGCTCCTTCAGCGGAAGATTTAGCCAAGGGAATAGCACATATTTTACAACATCCCAACTATGAGGATTTAGGTAAAAATGCTCGCTCAAAAGTAGAATCCGAGTATGCAGAGGCTGTAGTAGCCAAGCGTTATGAAACACTTTATCAATCACTTCTTTAATACGTTTTTTGATTGTGAGAAAAATATCAATAATAACCATAACCTACAATGCTGAGGCATTTTTGGAACGAACGATTAAAAGTATTTTGGCACAAACCTGCCAAGACTTTGAATATATTATCATTGATGGCAAATCAAAAGATGGTACGCTTGCTATAGCGGAAAAGTATCGTGCCCGTGTTGACTTATTAGTTTCGGAACCCGACAAGGGTTTATACGATGCCATGAATAAAGGGCAACGTATGGCAACGGGCGATTTTGTGTGGTTTGTCAACGCAGGCGACGAAATCAACGACCCTTCGGTTGTTGAAAAAATATATCAACAAATTACTCCAGAAACGGATGTTTTGTACGGGGATACCTATTTTGTGAATAATGAAGGCGAAATCCAAGGATTGCGTTCGGTAATAACGCCGCATAGATTACCGAAAGACCTACAGTGGCGAGATATGAATTTGGGAATGCTCGTGTGTCATCAATCTTTTATTGCGAGTAAAAGAGTCGCGCCTGTCTATTGGCAAGAAAACTTAAGTGCTGATGTAGATTGGGAAATTACCTGTCTTAAAAAAGCTCAACAAGTGGTTTATTTGGATTTTGTTGTAGCCAAATACCTAACAGGAGGAATTTCAAACAAACAGCTCAAACGCTCACTAATTGACCGTTATAAAGTATTACAAAAGCATTTTGGGGTGTTTGGAGCGATTGGTGCACATGTTCAAATCCTTTTTAGAGGTATCAAACTCATCATTACCAAGGGTGGGAAATATTGGTAGGATATACCAACATAGCTCTGGCTTCTAAAGACATGACTTCTTCTTTTTGATAAAATAACAAAGCCCTATTACGATCGGCACGTGGACTTTCGAGAAATGCGTTGCAGGTATCTAATAGGGCTTTTTCACGTCCATACTCATTAAGAAACGCTTCGATAGTTTTGAGCCAAAACCAAGTAAGTGTTTCGTGATACCCTCGCTCAAAACCTACGGATCCACCAACAGAGCTATTGAACAAAATGATGCGTTGACGCACCAATAACATCGCCTGAGTAAGCGTGTATTGTCGCAAATACCAAACACCCATAGCCAAGTGCGCCTCATGCGTCCAAGCCTCCGCGGGAAGACTACAAGTATTGAATTTTTCGATTAACGTTTCGATTTCTTGGTTGGATTGGAATGGTTGCATA
>NZ_JBMLSD010000301.1:0-4928 GCF_049240685.1 Flectobacillus sp. | reverse complement strand
CTCCGCTTTCACCTAAAAAACCTAAAAGACTATTAAATGGAAACCTTTCTAGAAAAAGCAGCTGCTCATATTTTTCAAAAACATAGTATTCATCATCTAAGTAACATTTGTATCGTTATTCCGTCTCGACGTGGGGTTTTGTATTTCAAACAAGCCCTTGCCAATCAGGCAGATGCGCCATTTTTGGCGCCTGATGTGATGGCAATCGACGACTTTGTGATGAATGTAACGGGACTCAAGCAAATAGACCCAGTTGCTTTGCTTTTTGAACTATATGACGTTTTCAAAACAATTGATCCGCTCGTTGTTTTTGAACGCTTTATGACTTGGGCTCCCACTTTACTGAATGACTTTGATAAAATAGACCAATATCTGGTCGAACCCAAAAAGCTTTTTAGTTTTATGTCCGAGGCAAAAGCTTTGGAACGCTGGCAAATGCAATTGGGTGAATCTCAACGTGACCGTCTCAAAAGTACCGAACGTACCGACCGATATTTCAAACTTTTTGAAAATATTCATGAGGTATACAACCTTCTACAAGCTCGCTTGCGTGAAAAAGGTTTAGTCTATCGTGGAATGGCATATCGTGAATTAGCCGAACACGTGGATACTTATTTGTTGGATAATCCACAACATAAAAAATACTATTTTGTGGGTTTCAATGCGCTCTCTAATGCGGAAGAAAAAATCATTCGTTCCTTACTAAAAAGAAAAGAAGGAAATGATTTTTTTGCTGAAACGCTATGGGATTCAGACGCTTACTATTTAACAAACAAGGACCAAAAGGCAGGAAATTGGCTGCGAGATTACCGTACAGGTAACAATATGCCTGACCAATTGCCTTTGTTCAACAATGAGTGGAATTGGGTATCAAATGAGTTGCTAAAAGGTCAAAAAAATGTCCAAATCATAGGCGTTGCCAATGCCTCAATGCAGGCTAAAGTCGCAGGGAAAATCTATGCCGACTGGAATCAACAGATAGAAGGGCAAACTCAAACGGCCATTGTATTGGGCGACGAAAACTTACTGGTGCCTGTGATGAACTCATTGGGAAAAGATGTTGCCAATCTGAATATTACGATGGGGCTTTCGCTCAAAAACTCGATGCTTTTTACTCTAATCGACGCCATGTTCGAGATGCAACGTAATTTAGTGGAGTTCAAAAATGCAGACGGAGAAACCAAACGTATTCCTAAGTTTTCGTACAGACAAGTAGTTCGTATTCTCAATCATCCGTTTGTGAGAAGATACGAGGCTATGCATTATCCTTTGGTAGAGGAGCTTACCGAAAATGAGCAATTGCAAAACCCTATCAGACAGACCCTTCGAGATATTACCATTCATAATAAAGTCTTCTTGAGCTCGAAAGAATTGAAAGAAATGGGGCAAGATGACCGACTTTTTAATATCGTCTTTAATCACTGGGAACAAAAACCTAAAAAAGCTGTCGAACAGTTTTATGCCCTTATCGATTTGTTGCGTGAGGTATATCGTGAGCGTCAGGATGCGGTCGAAAATGAATATTTGTATCAGTTTTATTTGCTGTTACAACGCATGGAAATGATTTTGGCAGAACGAGGAGAGTCCGTTTCTATCAAAAGTTTCAAGACCTTTTTGTATGAATTAATCAAACAAACCAAAATACCTTTCGAGTCCGAAACAGACCAACGTTTGCAAATTATGGGTATGCTCGAAACACGTACTTTGGATTTTGAACGCTTGATTATTTTATCAGTCAATGAAGGCGTTTTACCACAAGGAAAAAGACAAAATACCCTGATTCCCTACGAAGCTTTGTCTGACCCACAGTTTAATTTACCAACGCATAATCACGCAGATGCCGTTATGGCATATCACTTTTTTAGACTATTACAAAGAGCTAAAGAAGTGGTATTGGTGCATGTATTGCCATCGGATACCTATGGCGCAGCCGAAAAAAGTCGCTTTATTTTACAAATAGAACACGAACTTCGTCACCTCAATCCAAACTTGAATATTACCCAAAATCAAGTCAATTTCGAAACTGAGATTACGGCAGAGGAGGAGGAAAGTGGACTAAAAATCGAGAAAACGCCCGATATGCTGGCGATGATAGAACAAGAAATCAACGAGCGAGGGATATATCCTTCGCATATTAATCAGTTTGTGGATTGTTCGATGCAATATTATTTCAACAAGGTGGCAGGTATTGCACCAGAGGAGGAAGTCGCCGAAAAATTGGCCTCTGATTCATTTGGTAACTGGATTCACAAGACTTTTGAAAATATAGACACAGCTTTTTTAAAAGGTGATGATTTAATCGAAAAGACAGATGGTATTATTCAGCAATCAGATTTGGAGTTTGTTCTGAAAAATATAGATACCTATTTGAAAAAAGCATTTGAACAAACCAATCCCGGACTTCGAATGACTGAGGGCGAAAACTATATTTTGTATCAAGTAGGCGAAACCTTGGTCAAGAAGTTCTTGAAATTTCAAATAGCCAACGAGTCCTTTCCTATTGAATTATTAGATGCCGAGAAAACCTTGAAAGTTGGCCTAGAAGTAGAAGTAAACGGCAGAACCATTCCCTTTAAATTGGCTGGACGCATCGACAGAATTGATAGAATTCATGGGCGAACAGTGCGAGTGATTGACTACAAAACAGGTTTGGTAAAACCTGAAGATTTGAAAGTCAAAACTGAGTTGATAGAGGAAGTCTTACTAGAGGAATCAGAGAAAGGTAAACTCCGTCAACTATGGCTGTACAAATACATGATTCTGAAAAGGATGATGACGCAATATGGCCTGAGTATTCGAGGAACAAGGCTGAAGGCAGATGAAAATAAAGTAGTGTCAGGAATTTACTCTTTCCGTAATATAGAGGCAGGTTTATTAGAACAAGATTTTAAGTTTTCGGACGATGAGACAATAGAGGAATTTATGATTTCGTCAGAACAATATTTGGCTAAATTTTTAGAAAAACTGCTTAATCCCGAAATCCCATTTTCTCGTACAGAAGATAGAGATATTTGTACTTATTGCGATTTTAAACGCATTTGCGGCAGATAGAGGGGAAGGAGTTTTGAATGATGAATTGTGAATTGTGAATGGTGAAAACTAAATTAAAAATAATCACTAATTCACAATTCACTAATTCACCATTACAAAAAGCTCTAGTTGGTTTTCAACAACTCAACTTCAAAAATCAACACAGCACCACCAGGGATATCTGGACCTGCACCACGTTCGCCATAAGCTAAGTTGTGTGGCAAATAGAATTTGTATTTACTTCCTGTAGGCATCAACTGCAAACCTTCTGTCCAACCAGAAATTACTTGGTGCAATCCGAAAGAAATTGGGTCATTGCGCAAAACGCTACTATCAAAAACAACGCCATCGATAGTTGTACCGTGATAATGTGTCAAAACTTTGGCAGTCGGACCCGATGGTTTTGGACCAGTACCTTCTACCAATACTTCATATTGTAAACCACTAGCTGTTTCGATAACCTCTGGTCTTTTTTTATTTTCTTCCAAAAAAGCCTTACCTCTAGCGATTTCGTTTTCTAATACTTCACGAAGTTGTGCACGCTGACGCTCAAAAATGTTCATGTGATAAAAATTTATTAAATGAAAAATGCTTCAGATTCAATTGCCCGAAGGCGATACAAAATTACAAACTTTCCTTTTATGAATACCTTTAAACAAAAAAGGATTACAGTCCGTTAAATTATTGAGATAACCAAAGCGATGATAGCTTGGTTCAAAATAGTCCAATAGATTAGAATTTCATGAAAAAACAAGCCATCAAACCTACCAGATATTTTTCTAATCAAATACTAGCCGACGCCCGCCAACGAGGCGACCAACTGGCTGATGTTTGTATTCAATCGGTATTTGAACAAGTTGGGATGACTGGCTTGAGAACCTTTTTTCAATGGTTAGTCAAGGAAGATTTTGATTGGAAAAGTCAGTTAGATTTTGTGCAAAAGTATTTTCAGGATAATGCTGTTTTTCCTTCTTTTTACCAAGAAAAACAATTTCAAAAAGGTTTAGATTTTGCTCAGAAGCATCAGGCTGATATTGCCTTAATGCTAGGATGCTTATCGTTGCCATATTGTTATGCAGGCGCAGATGGAGCGAAAGTTTTATGGATGTCAGAAAGAATTGGTAAAGATACTCGCAAGCGTTTGGAAGAAACGGGCAATTTTGTTTTTGGGGTATTAAATCCTAAGCAATGGAAAAGCTCAGAAGCAGGCATTCCAATAGCGATGCTACGTATTTTGAAAGTTCGATTGATGCACGCATCCATTCGATTTTTTACCTTATATCATCAAACTTGGGATACAAAGGCCTTGGGATTGCCTGTAAATCAGGAAGATATGGCAGGTACAAATCTGGCATTTAGTTATATTGTGATAGTAGGAATGCGCAAAAATAACCTATCCTTTTCGGATGAAAATGCAGAGGATTATCTTCATACTTGGAACACCATCAATGCGCTAATGGGCGTAGAGATAGAGCTTTTGCCCCAAAACCTTCGGGAAGCATTTGTATTGGCTAAAGCGATTGCTAAACGCCAATTTCGGACTTCTGAGGAAGGAATCGGTCTAACCAAATCGCTTTTGAAATCATTAGAAGACTTTATTGAAAATCCGCTGCTCAAAACAATTCCAAGTGCTTTTATGCGTCATTTATTAGGAAAAGAAGTAGCAGATTTACTCCAAATTCCAAATAATCCTCTTGAAGAGCGATTGGTGCCTTTTATTCCAGTTAAGGCAGTGTTTGGGTTTTGAGGGGGAGACAAAGGCACAGAGGCACAGCGTCTAGTGGCAAAGGCACAAAGGCACAGAGGGACAAAGTGTTTTTTTTAAAGTGGCAAAGGCACATAGGCACAGAGGGGCAAAGTGTTTTTTTTAAGTGGTAGAGGCACAGAGGGACAAAGTG
>NZ_JBMLSD010000300.1:0-1771 GCF_049240685.1 Flectobacillus sp. | reverse complement strand
TCTCCGTCTCCACCAACAAAAAAGCCTCTTGGAATTTCCGAGAGGCTTTTTTGTTTTATTTGAATAGCTTGTTGACAATCTTGTTTTTAAGCTTTACCAAATCCATGATTTTTTTCACATCATTCAAACGGTTATTCAAAATAGACTTATCTTTTCCTGTTGATATAGGTGTGATTTTATGTCCATTGAAGTTTGACTGGACAGCTTCTCCAGTTTTGATATTCGTAAAACCGTTACGCAAATACAGCTCATTGGTTACCATATTCGACAACATTGGCGTGTAATAAATACAATCTTTGAAGTAGTAGTGAGTTACTTGTGAATATCGAGTGCTACCTTCTAACTCTACTTTCGAACCTCCATGTATGATGTTAGATGACCAAATTAAGGCATCCCCTTTTTTTGCATAGAAAAACTTCTTTTCATATTCTGAAACGTTCATGATGTTCTGCATGAAGTCTTCATATTGAACATAATCGGTGTATGAAGTATCTACAGGGGCATCTTTGATATGTGCAAAATTATATTCTGGCATGCGGTGCGAGCCTGTGTAATAAAAGACAGCACCGTTTTCTGGAGTTACATCCTCTAATGCTACCCATACACCACACATGTAGCGCGCAGGAATTGAGCTAAAGTGAATAGTGTCGGAGTGTGCTCTTTGTTGAGAACCAAATTTGAAATTTAGTGTTTGGAATGGTATGGGTTCACGATCATAAAGCATTTGCAAGGTTTTCATGATTGTATCATTTCCTGAGACTTGCTTGGTGCTTTCTGAGTACTGCCAAAGGTCTTGAATACGAGTTTTATCTCTGTAAACAGTTACAGGAAAGTCTTCATTAAAGCCTTTTTGGTTCATATCGGCTTTTACTTGTTCGATTATCTCTTCAGGAAAGACATTTTTTAAAATTACAAAACCGTTTTTGTGATATTCGGTAGCTAATTGTTTTTCCTCTTCAGTAAGATTTTTGGTTTTGAGGATTTCGGTAAAGAATGGCGATTCTACCCAAGGTAAATTCATAACAGAGATGATTTATGATATATGATTAAATTAAAACCTTTCTGGAAAATGATTTTTATAGGTTATTCAAGCAATAATGTCTTTTTTTCATCAATAAATAAATGACTCTACAAGATAATTCATTTTTCTGAAATTTTGAAAAACTACTTTTTATAAGGGTATTTTAAACTAACAAATCAAGGTATTAAGATAAGAGTGCTGAATTGTGAGTTAGAACTACGGGGATGATTTCCAACAATTTCGGATTTGGGATTTTGGAATAAAGTAAAATATCTTTGTTTCTTACCTAAGATAGAGGCTTACCCTTCCGAAATTCCACATCCGATATCCGAAATAGACATTTTTAGAATCCTTCGTACACTACTAATGCTTAATGATGAGTGCAATTTTTATTTCATTCAGTTTAAGTTGTTTACATTAGGCAACAGACGAGGAGTGTTAATGTATTTTTTATCTGATTATTGGACAAAATTGAATGTACTAGTTCAAGACTTAGTTTTGACCTCATTTTCTCAACAGTTTGAAACTGTTTTATATTAAATTCAGTGAAAAAGTCTAAGCAACTAAATCCCATTTTTAAAATACCTACTTGCCTTTGTCTAAAGCTTGCGTCGGTACACCATGGGCATTCGGTAAATCATATCTATTGTTACTAAAAAACAATTTTATACGTTTTGCCTTCTACCTAAAACAAAAAACTTAAATCTAATTTTGTGCCATTACTTAAATAATCGAGCAGAATAATATTTA
>NZ_JBMLSD010000299.1:8001-13895 GCF_049240685.1 Flectobacillus sp. | reverse complement strand
TGCAAAGTAAAATCAGACCTGTGATAAGCAAAGTGCTTTCAGCGATGGGCATTGGGTCAACATAAGTCTTTGCCCTGTGCCTGTTGTCTTGTGCCTAAAACACAAAACCAAACTCTAATTTTGCACTATTACTTAAGTTAATGAGCAAAATAAAATTTAAGATGTGCTTTGGGCTTTCAGGTATCGGCTTTCGGCGGTGGGCTTTGGAAAAAAGCATGGTTGTGGTTATTAAAAAATATCTTAACACTCTTTGCCTTGTGCCTGTTGCCTTGTGCCTAAAACACAAAACCAAACTCTAATTTTGCACTATTCCCTATTTACTTCAATGAACACTGGCTTGATTAGAAACTTGCAGAAATGGTTAATTGGTAAGTACGAGGAATTGGTACGTTACCGAAATCAACACCTCTCAGCAAACTACTGTTTCCACCTGCGTTTGTTTCTGGGTCAAAGCCGTTGTAATTATCCCAAGAAACTAAGTTACGACCCACTAATGACACATTTAAGTCGTATTTGCCAGCCAAGGCCTTCACAAATGAATATCCTAATGAGATTTCGCGAAGCTTCACAAAAGACCCATCATCTACCCGATATTCTTCAATTGGAACAAGGGCGAACACCGTACCACGAGGAGCTGTGCCACGTAATTCGGCTTCGGCCAAATCGCCTATACCTACATTGTTACGAGTACGTTTGTCGGCATTGAAAACCTGTACACCTTGAACTGCATCTAACAAAAAGCGAAGAGATAATTTTTTGTATTGAAAATTAGAACTAAACGAACCAGTCCAATCTGGATTTGGATTTCCAATAACTTTTGTGATAAATGCACCTGTCGGCTGGCCTGCTGCATCTCTTTGTGGGGTGTAGCTCAATATCCCGTTTTGAGTACCTCTTTCGCGTTGAGGCAAGCCTTGTGAAGTCAACAAATAAGAACCATCAGCATTACGAGCATAAGGGTTACCGTAGAATACCGATGCTGGTTGACCTTCAATTAAGAAAAGAGGAGCACCTGCTACGTTGGTAATAGCTACGTTACCGCCTGGGAGTTTGGTGATTTTGTTACGGTTGCTACTAAATACCACGTTTGCATCCCAAGAAAAATCTTTTGTTTTGATGATATTAGCACCTAACGATACCTCAAAACCTTTGTTCTGCATTTCGCCTACGTTATTTACAATGCTAGTACCACCCGACGAGGCCGCCAATACACGGTTTACTACGAGGTCCGTAATGTTTTGTGAGTAATAGGTCAAGCCTAGGGATATTTTATTTTTTACTAAAGAAAAATCTCCACCAAATTCTAATTCGCGCATACGTTCTGGTTTTACGGAAGGGTTGGCCAACTGACGACCAGGAAGAATGGTGCTTTTGCCTAAATAAGCAGCTGGTGAAAATTGCCAAAAACGGTCATACGTTCCTAAGGCTGTCAAACCACCTGCATCACCAAATGAGGCGCGTAATTTTGCTCCGTTAATCCATCCATCTTGTGCTTCGAGTAATACATACGAACCACTGATTTTGGGATATAACTGATTAGTTTGATCTGGCGAAAAGATAGTTGAACCATCACGACGAATAGCTCCTGTTAAAAATGCACGATTTTTATACCCAAATGTTGCCTGTAAAAATTGACCCGTAATGGCGTATCTATCAAGACCATAAGTGGCAGTTACTGTGGTCGAAGCGGCTCCACTAACAGTTTCGATAAATGGAGCCAAATTCTGACCTGTAGTTGTACTTACATCAGTTTGTGCGTATTGGTGGTTAAAACCAGCCGTTAATGTCATTTTTAAATCGTCAGACAGGTTTTTTTCGTAACCTACGTTTACATCAGTGTTAAACAAGAAGGTGTTGCTTGTAGCAGTTGCCGCAAAACCTAATGGATAACGCTCAAGTGGCAAGCCTGCTTCAGTGGCGTAAGGATATGGTTTGATGGTGTTTTTTCCTAGTTGAGAAAAGGCATCAATACCCATAACCCAGTCGATAGTAAGACCTTTTGCTGGTGTCAAATTCAACTGTAAGTCAGCAATGGTACGATTGGTAGCTTGGGTAAAATCCATATCTTCGACAGTAGATAGTGGGTTTACACGCGTAGGTTCTACTGCCAAAAGGTTACCCGCTGCATCACGCTTTGTAATGTCATAAATATTGTTTGTAATATTAATCGAGTTGATTGGGCTATAAAATACGTTGCCGTTTGGCTTTTCGTTCGAAAAAGTACTGATATAATTGAGGCCAGCCGAAACTTTCGCCCAGTTGTTCAAATGTTGGTCAACACGAACTTTCAGGCCATAGCGTTGAAAATCTGAACCCTTTACAATTCCTTGGTTTTTCATGTAAGACACAGAAGCCAAATATTGTGTTTTCTCATTTCCGCCTGTAATAGAAAGATAGTTGTCGGTACCAAGTCCTGTTCTAAAAATTTGATCTTGATAATCATATCGTGTTACGTCTACCAAATTGGTAGCCAAGGCTGTGTTTGTGCCATCTCTCAGAATACTTGTTGTAGTGACCCCAGGATTGGCTGCTATTTGAGCGGCCGAAATACCTCCAATTGTGTGTAGGCGTAAACCTGCAAAACCGAATTGCTTACCATAAGTACTCACAAAAACTTTTTTGCGAAGCTCGTTTACGTTCATACTCGTCGAAAAGGTAATTTTGGGAGTTCCCGATTTTCCGCGCTTTGTTGTAATAATGATTACCCCATTACTAGCTCTTGAGCCATACACAGCGGCAGCGGCCGCACCGTTCAAGACGTTGATAGTTTCGATATCTTGTGGGTTGATATCGGCCATTCGGTTGGTTCCAAGATTGGCAGCACCAGCTTGTGCATCCACTGCAATTTGTGAAACGTTGGTAGAAGAGTTACTAACAACAACACCATCAATCACATAAAGCGGGTCGGAGCTACCTCTCAAAGACTTGGTACCTCTCAAACGAATGCTTATACCACCTGCAGGATCTCCAGAGTTTTGTGTAATTTGCGCCCCCGGAATTTTACCTTGCAACGCTGAGAACAAATTGGTTGTCCCAGTTTTTTGAAGCTCGTCAGCTTTTACAGAATTGATAGTATTGCCTAGTTCTCTTTTGTTTGAAGATAAGGTAGAACCCGTAAATACAACTTCGTCGAGGGCAAAGGCATCGTCGTCGTTGAGTGCAATGTCCAAATTGAGTGTATTTGAGTTTCCAAGGGTAATATTTTTGGTTATATTTTTATAACCTATCGAACGGAAAACCAAATCGTATGACCCTTCTTTAAGGTTTGCACGTAGCGTATACTCACCTTTAGCATCGGCAACGGTACCTAAGGTGGTTCCTTTGATAATTACCGAAGTACCAGCAAGTGCTTCATTTGTCGATTGAGAAGTGATTTTTCCTTTGATGGTGTAGGTCTGAGCAAGTGCCGAAATCGACATCAGCATCATTGCCACCATAACCATTAAGGGTTTCTGGAAAGTTTTTTTCATAAGTCAATACATGGTTAAAATTGGATTGTTGAAATTTTTTGCGCTTTTATGCTAAAATTTTCATGAATATAATATTAAAACAAGCAGATACCCGCATTTTTAAGCAAGGAAATATTGACAAAAATATTGATTTTATTCAGATTTGTTTAAATTTATATAAATATATTACAAAATCTAAGTAGAATTCCTTATTTCTTAATCATTTATACTTAAACAAAACAGCATAAACACGCAAAATTTGTGCTGACTAATCGCAATTTTATGTTAAAAAAAGAAAGACAGGCATTTATTATTAAAGAAATTAATCTCCATAACAAGGTGCTATCCTCTGATTTGAGTATGGCATTGGATGTTTCGGAGGATACTATTCGTCGTGATCTCAACGAGTTGGCCTTGGAGGGGCGTGTGGTGAAGGTACATGGAGGAGCTTTGTCAAGGTCTTATCAGGTAGCCGCAGCCCAAGCAGATACCTATGCCTATGAGAAAAAGGAAATCATTGCGATGAAGACGCTCAAAATTATTAAGGATGGCATGGTTATTCTTACGAGTGGTGGTACAACCATGCGCGAAATAGCTAAGCGTCTGCCTGAATCTTTACAAGTAACTTTCTTTACGATTAGTCCAATTATTGCACTAGAATTGGCCGAACACCCTAAGGCTGAGGTGATTTTGCTGGGTGGACAGCTTTCTAATGCTTCTAAAGTAACCATCGGAGCGGAGGTGGTTCAAAAAATAAGTGAAATCAAAGCAGATATTTGTATTTTGGGAATAAACGGATTGGACCTCGATGGGGTCACTGATTCGGACTATGAAATTGTACAGGTAAAAAAAGCGATGATTAAAGCCTCAAAACAAGTAATTATTCCAACAATTTCTGAAAAACTCAATACGGCACTGCGTTATAAAGTGACTCCAACTGCCGACATAGATTGTTTGATTACAGAGCTTTCGCCTTTACACGATACTATCCAACCTTATCTTTCACAAGTGAAACTTGTTTTATAGGGATGTGGTTTTCGTGGAAAATGGGTAACTTTGACAAAGAAAATTCCCTGAATTTGAGGATAGAATGAAAATTCACTTTTTCAACGAATTATCATTCTATTCTATCAAATTCGATTTCACGTTAATCAAAAATCAAAAATGTCGTCAGTTGTAATTGCTCCTATCGCAGAAAGTTTACCTCAATTTTTATCTGATTCAAAGTACTCAAAGGTACATGTGATTGTAGATGAAAATACCAAACGCCATTGTTATCCGCTCGTAAAATCTTTTTTGCCCAAGCATTCACTTACTCAAATCAAGTCGGGTGAGCAAGAAAAGACTTTAGCTACTTGCGAAAAAATCTGGCAAGATATGACCGATGCCGAATTGGATAGACATAGTTTGATCGTAAATATCGGTGGAGGTGTGATTGGTGATATGGGTGGTTTTTGTGCATCGACCTATAAAAGAGGGATTGATTTTATCCAAATTCCAACAACTTTATTGGCGCAAGTAGACGCCAGCGTAGGAGGGAAGTTGGGTATTGATTTTCATGGTTTCAAGAATCATATTGGGGTATTTCGTATTCCCAATACCGTTTTGATAGATCCTATTTTTACTAAAACATTACCTTTTAATGAATTGCGTTCTGGTTTTGCCGAAATCGTAAAACATTGTTTGATTGCTGATAAAGCCAAATGGGATGTGATTAAACGCAAGGATTTCGAAGCACAAGATTTTGCTGATTTGATCAGTCACTCTGTCGAAATCAAAAAGGCCGTTGTGGCACAAGACCCAACTGAAAAAGGTTTACGTAAAATCCTCAATTTTGGGCATACGCTCGGGCACGCTATTGAGACTTTCTATCTGGGTAAACCAAAATTACATTTACTACATGGCGAAGCTATTGCCGCTGGAATGATTTGTGAAGCATTTGTAGGTTTCAGAAAAGGATTGATTACACAAAAAGAATTAGCTGAAATTGAAGAGTTTATCTTCTCTGTTTATGGAATTGCAACCATCCAAGCAGAGGACGTTGAAGAAATCATCGCACTCACGGCACAAGACAAGAAAAATAAAGGAAAAGAAGTAAGATTTTCTTTATTGGAAGGTATCGGAAAATGCGGTTTTGATATTGCCATCAATGCCAAAGAAATGAAAGATGCTTTGGCGTATTATAGAGGAGATGTGAATTAGTGTAGGAGTGAACAGTTGTAGAGGCACAAAGTGTGTATTGAGGCACAAAGTGGTAAAGGCACAGAGGCACAAAGTGTGAATTAAGGTGCAAAGTGGCAAAGGCACAGAGGCATAAAGGGAAGGATAAAACACTTTGTGCCTTTGTGCCTTTGTGCCTTTGTGCCTTTGTGCCTTCGACACTATTCACACTAAAAATTCGGTTTCAACAAATATTTCGAATAGAAATCGTCGATTACACGAACT
>NZ_JBMLSD010000299.1:5678-7901 GCF_049240685.1 Flectobacillus sp. | reverse complement strand
CTAAAAATTCGGTTTCAACAAATATTTCGAATAGAAATCGTCGATTACACGAACTGCGTCGGTTGGGTTATCTACCAACGAAATCAAATCTAAGTCATCAGGATTGATATTACCAGCATTTACCATGGTAGTTTTAATCCAATCCAACAAGCCACCCCAGTACTCTTTACCGACTAATACCACAGGGAAACGACCAATTTTGTGTGTTTGAATCAAGGTCAAAGACTCAAACATTTCGTCGAGTGTACCAAAACCACCTGGCATGATAATAAAGCCCTGTGAGTATTTAACAAACATTACTTTACGAACAAAGAAAAAGTCAAAATTGATACTCTTATCATTGTCGATATATGGATTTGGATGTTGCTCAAATGGTAATTCGATATTCAAACCAACAGATTTTCCACCTTGTAGTTTAGCACCTTTGTTACCAGCCTCCATAATACCAGGACCACCACCCGTGATTACACCATATCCATGGCGAACCAATTTAGCGGCAATTTCTTCAGCCATGATATAATAAGGGTTGTCAGGTTTTGTACGAGCAGAGCCGAAAATCGAAACACAAGGGCCGATTTTTGCCATTTTATCGATACCTTCTACAAATTCTGACATAATCTTGAATACTCTCCACGATTCTTCAGAACGAATTTCTGCCCAAGTGTGGTCAACAAAAGCTCTTTTGATTTTGTCTTCTTCTTTCAACAATTTTTCGCTTTCTCTTTCAGTCATAGCTTTTTCCGGTTTTTATCGTTATAAAATAGTGGTTTCTTGCACAATGGTCTGTACCTTTGCACTAAGCACCAAAAAAGCTTAACGTAAAAAAAATATTTTTTGTTACACATTCACTGAATTTTTTTCAAAAATGTCAAAGAAAATTGCCATCGGAGGTGACCATGCTGGATTTGAGTATAAAGCAGAAATTGTAAACTATTTACAATCAAAAGGTTACGAGGTAAAAGATTTTGGTCCATACAGCAATGCATCTTGCGATTATCCTGACTTTGCACATCCTGTAGCATCGGCGGTTGAAACAAAAGAGTTTGATTTGGGTATCTTGTTGTGCGGAAGTGCCAACGGTGTGGCTATTACAGCCAACAAACATCAGGGAATCCGTGCGGGTTTGGCTTGGAATACAGAAGTAGCCAACCTAGTACGTTTGCACAACGATGCGAATATCGTTTGTGTACCTGCTAGATTTGTTAGCATCGAAGAAGCTTATGCTATTGTAGATACTTTCTTGAATACAGAATTTGAAGGTGGTCGCCACCAATTGCGCGTGAACAAAATTCCATGCTAATTGATAATTTATTGATCAGTTAGTACGCAAAATAAATTTAATTTTGAGCTTACGGCTTTCAGCTTTGGGTATTTAGCAAAAGTATATACATTGTATTTAAAAACACTTTAACACTCTTTGCCTTTTGCCTAGTGCCTAAACTCATAACTTAAATCTTATTCTGAATGATTACTTAATTTGGAGATGAGAATATGCTTATCTCCAAATTACTGAATGACTCTTCCATCCTCCATCTCGATAATACGCTGGGTTCTTTCTGCAAAATTAGGGTCATGCGTCACAATCAACAAAGATTGTTTGTACTCTTCGGATAATTGACGGAATATATCAAAAACCACTTCCGTATTTTTCTTATCCAAATTTCCTGTAGGTTCGTCACCCATAATAATCAGAGGGTCATTAATAAGGGCTCGTGCGATAGCCACACGCTGTTTTTCGCCTCCTGATAACTGATTCGCTTTTTTTAGCGCCTTATCATCCATCCCCAACTTTCGTAGATGCCCAATAGCTCGATGTTCTAATTCTTGTGGAGAAATCTTTCCTAGTTTTAGTCCGGGCAACATCACATTTTGGAGCACACTAAATTCGTTGAGGAGGTAATGAAATTGAAAAACAAATCCAATCTTTTCATTGCGTACACGTGCCAATTCTGCCTCCGTTTTTCCTGTTAGTTTAGTGCCATCAATCCACAATTCTCCCTCATAGTCGGTATCCATCGTAGAAAGGATATAAAGTAAGGTAGACTTTCCGCAACCCGATTTTCCTACTATAGAGGTAAATTGACCTTGAGGAATTTCGATGCTTACATCCTTCAAAATAGGTACTGTCACAGGGTCATGAAAACTTTTATTGATATGTTTTGCTTCAAGCAACATGTCGATTTAGGATTTTATGGTTGAATTGGCTCTTGCCGAATGCCGATA
>NZ_JBMLSD010000299.1:0-5578 GCF_049240685.1 Flectobacillus sp. | reverse complement strand
ATAATATCCACTGGGTCAATTTTACTAGCTTTTCGGGCTGGAAATAAACCCGCTAAATACGTTGTAATCAAGGAAAAAGTGATTCCTATCAAGTAATATTTTAGGTCATAATTGACAGGATAAGTGCTTATAGTTGGTAAAGCCGCCGTTTTGAAGGGCACATTATCGATTAATAGTGATAACAGAAATCCGAAAAACAGTCCAGTGCAGCCACCCAATATACCGATACTGATGGCAATGGTGATAAATATCTTTTTGACATCGCTTCCTGAAAACCCCGTTGCTTTCAGAATGGCAATGGTATCCATTTTTTCATAAATCAACATATTCAAGATATTGTAAATCCCGAAACCAGCCACTATGAGTAATGTAATGCCGACGGCATACGAAATCAAGCTGCGCAAACTGCTCCCTGTTTCAAATTGGGCATTAGCGGTTTGAATATCCTCAGCATCAGTGCTAAAAATTTGTGCATATTCTTTGCTTACCGAAGGTGCCATATTCAAATCATGTAATTTGATTTGAATATCTGTCACATAAGCATTGCTTTGTCCGATGAGTTTTTGTGCTGTTTTTAAAGAGGTATAGCTCTGAACTTTGTCTATCTCACCGAGTCCCGATTGGAAATAACCTACCACTTTCAAGGGGAATCTATCGCCTTTGGCGGTGGTCACTTGCACCACATCGCCAATATTTGCCAGCATTTTGTCTGCTAAGCCTTTTCCCAAAATAATACTATTCGGAATATTCTTCAAATCTATGTACGAGCCATCAGTAACATAGTCGCCGAAGGAGAAAAGTCTTGCTTCTGCCTCTACATCTATTCCGTTGACTACGCCTGTTACATCCGTTTCGCCCACATTGAAAAATACTTGGGCAATCATTTTGGGGGAAATTCCCAAAACACGTTTGTCTTTTTTTAGCGTACTAATGATGGCAGCGCTGTTGGCAATCTGAGCATTTTTTCCATTAGGTTTAATAGACCTGATAAAATTATGGTATTTCTGGTAGCGATTATCGAGCAAAATAGGCTGATTTTCATTGGCTTTTATTTCGTTAAAAAGTCGAACATGAGGGGTTCTATTCAAGACTAAGCTATCCAAGAGGTCGTTGAGCCCGTTCATAAAACCCAACAATGCGATGAACATCGTAATACTAAACATCACACCAACGGCAGCCACCAAGGTTTGTTTCCAACGAGCCAAGGATAGCGATTGAGCAATATTCCAAATCAGTGGGTAGTTCATAGTGCAGGTTTTTGGATAGCGTCTTGGGCAGTAATTCCTGATAAAATTTCGACACGTTGGAAGTCTTTCAGTCCAACTTTTACAGCTCTTTTTTGACCATCTTTGTCCAAAACAAACTGTTCATCCACCAAATAATTTCTTGGAATTGTCAATACCTTGGGTCTTTCGGCAGTAATGATATTTGCTTCCACATTGAGGTTGGGATACAATACTTCTGGTTGTGCTATGAAGCTCGCTTTTACCGTAAAAGTCCTAGTTTTTTCATTCATCAAAGGGTCGATGCCGTTGACTTTTGCTTCAAATACTTGTTTGTCATAACTATCCAGCGTGAGTAATACTTTTTGTCCAATTTTGACACGAGTAATATCATCTTCGTCGATTTGTAGCTCAAGCATAAAAACCTTGGCATCGCCGATGATAGCGACAGGATTTTGGATTGAGACCATTTCTCCGATTTCTTTAGAAAAACTATAAATGCGTCCTGAGACCTCGGCACGAACGGCAAAATCTGAAGCAATACTCTTGGCTAATGCGACATTTTTGGCAGATTGTTCAGCAGAAAATTTGATCTGACGACGCAATTCGCTCACTCGTATCTCGGCTGATTGAAAAGCTGTTTGGGAATTATGATAGGCTAATTCACGCTGTTCTTGGTCGACCTTCGTTCCGATTTGTTGTTGCCAAAGCGCATTTTGACGACGCCAAAGCAGTGAATCATTCTTGAGTTTTTGATAGGCTAAATCTTTGGCGATAACAGCGTCTCGCAGACGTTCTTGATTTGATTTTATAGAAGCATTATCAAAATTCAACTCTGCATTTTCGATATTGAGTTTAGCGCTAGGGTTAGCAATTTCGAATAGTATTTGCCCTTTTTCCACAAAATCACCCTCTTTTATCTTCAGCGAAGAAATAATACCTGAGTTTTTGGGAAAAACTTGGTATTGATTGACACTTTTAACCACACCTGAAGCATAAACTGATTCAGAAATAGCCTGAATTTGAGGGTATATCGTTTCCACTTTTTTCTTACAGCCCGTGATCAGAGCTACCATGAATATTCCTGCCAACCAATGTTTCATCTTATGTGTCAACTTTTAGGATAATAGTTAAACCTCTATCCGATTTCGTGTTTTAGAATAGTTAAAATTAGAATTTTTTTTGAGATACAATCATGAGCTAAGTTGGTTGATGATTTGATTATGGTCAAAATATCGTTGAAATAGACAGGTGAAAATTTAGCGTTTAATAAAAATTTTTCACTTTTAATTATACAATAAATAGATGTTTTATCTAATTATTATGAATTATTATTTGTTATTATCTAATTTTTAAACAAATAGTAGTGAAGAGTAAAAATGTAAAAGATTGCTCATATACCTTTGTCCTATCCATTTTACACATCAATCGGAAAAGTAGTATCAAAGTGATGCTTTGATTTAAAAAGGAATCGTGTGTGAATCACGAACAGACGTGCTACTGTATTTAACCGCTCTTCGGAGCAAGTCGTGTACAAGATATCCATTGTTCCAGCTGGAATGAGAAGGAGTACAACGATGTTATAAGTCAGGAGACTTGCTGCTTTTCTCAATGACAAGACTCTCACGAATAGGGTGTTGGACGCGCATTGATTTTTCAAACTCATTTACGAATGAGTAATTGAGCGTATTAGTGATTTCGATAAACTAGTAGCTCTATTGATATACATTTCGGGTCAGCTTTTGTTAAACATCAAAATGTGGTGTTTATGATGTTTGCTTTCGAGAAAGCCGAAAGCTGATACCTGAAAACTTTTGAAAAATCTGTTCCACTCGTTGAAGGTTTTGTGTGTTGTGCCTAAATGGTTGAGTATTTCATTTTTAAACATTCAACCAACATGCTTACTCACATCCTTGGCTATCCACGAATCGGTAGCAAAAGAGAACTCAAAAAAGCCTGCGAACAATTCTGGTCAGGCAAAATCAGTAAAGAAGAATTACAGTCTCAGGCGTATCAGTTGAGACTAGAACACTGGAAAATCCAGCAGGAAAATGGTATTGACCTTATTCCAAGCAACGATTTTTCATTGTATGATCATGTATTAGATTTGTCTTTGACCTTAGGGGTAATTCCACAACGCTATCAAGCTTTAGTGGATGGAAAGTCTAGCAAGGAATTAGAAATATACTTTGCCATGGCACGTGGCTATCAAAAGGAGGGTTTTGATGTCGTAGCCTGCGAGATGACCAAATGGTTTGATACCAATTACCACTATATCGTTCCTGAGTTTACTAAAAATCAACAATTCTATAGATTTTCGAATAAACCTGTTCAAGAATTTGAGGAGGCAAAACGCTTGGATATCGTTACAAAACCAGTCTTAATTGGTCCAGTTTCCTATTTGCTTTTAGGTAAAGAAAAGGAAAAAGGATTTAACCGTTTAGACTTGATTCAACGTTTGTTGCCTGTTTATATCGAGTTATTGCAAGAACTCGAAAGTCGTGGTGCACATACTATTCAAATCGATGAACCATATTTGGTCATGGATTTGACAGAAAAAGAGAGGACAGTTTTTCAAGAGGTTTACCAACAAATCAGAAAAGCATTGCCAGCGCTTCAAATTGTTTTGGCAACTTATTTTGAATGTTCTGGCGATAATTTAGCCACTACTTTGAGTTTGCCTGTCGACTGCCTTCATGTTGATTTAGTTCGTTGTCCATCTCAATTAGGAGATATTCTGAATCATGAAGATTTTGTGAATGGAACTACCAAACTTTCATTAGGCTTGGTAGATGGTCGAAATATTTGGAAAAATGATTTTACCAACTCCTTAAGTTTCATTGAAAAAGCCCTTTCAAAGCTTGGCGAAGACCGTGTTTGGATTGCGCCATCATGTTCATTGTTACATACGCCTTATGATTTGGATTTGGAAAAAGACGAAAGTGTATTAACTCCGACGATTAAAAACTGGATGGCTTTTGCTAAACAAAAATTGAAAGAAGTTCGTACATTAGCAGATTTGACAAAACCCCAATTATTTAGCAGTTTGGCTTCTGTTTTGACAGAAAACCAACAAGCTATTGAAAGTAGAAAGTCTTCAACATTGATTCACCGACCAACGGTTAAAGCCCAAATTCAAGGTATTAAAAATGCCGATTTTGAGCGCGAAGCACCATTTACACTTCGCCAGTCGATTCAGAAAGAATTGTTACAATTGCCATTGTTGCCTACCACAACGATTGGTTCTTTTCCACAAACAACAGAGGTGCGTCAGTTGAGAGCTAATTATAAAAAAGGTCTGATTTCTGACGAAGTTTATACACAACAAGTAGAAACGGAAATCAAAAAGGCCATTCATTGGCAAGAAGAATTGGGCTTGGATGTCTTGGTGCATGGCGAATTTGAGCGCAATGACATGGTAGAATACTTTGGGGAGTTATTATCTGGATATGTATTTTCTCAAAATGGTTGGGTACAAAGTTACGGCAGCCGTTGTGTGAAGCCTCCGATTATTTTTGGAGATATTGAGCGCAAGGAAGATATGACCGTTCGCTGGACAAAATTTGCCCAAGCGCAAACGACAAAGATTGTAAAAGGAATGCTCACAGGACCAATCACCATGCTACAGTGGTCGTTTGTGAGAGACGACCAACCAAGACGATTAACGGCATTTCAGTTGGCATTGGCCATTCGCGAGGAAGTTGTTGCTTTGGAAAAAGCAGGTATCAAAATTATTCAAATTGACGAACCTGCAATTCGTGAAGGTTTGCCACTTAGAAAAGAAAATGCACCAATTTACTTGGATTGGGCGGTAAAAGCCTTTCGTTTGAGCGCTTCAGGCGTATCTAATCGTACCCAAATACATACGCATGCCTGTTATTCAGAATTCAATGATATTATCGATTCGATTGCTGATTTGGATGCTGATGTCATTACGATAGAAACTTCTCGTTCGCAAATGGAGTTATTGGATGCTTTTGCAGAGTTTAAATATCCAAACGAAATTGGACCAGGGGTATATGATATTCACTCGCCACGAGTACCGACGGTTGAGGAAATTACAACACTTTTGGAAAAAGCATTGACCTATATTCCATTAGAAAACCTATGGGTAAATCCTGATTGTGGACTGAAGACTCGTCACTGGGAAGAAACTGAAAAAGCCTTGAAAAACATGGTAGGCGCTGCCGAAGCCTTAAGAGCAGAAGTTGGCGTAACCTTAAAATAGGCCTATCCTGAATTGAGTGATTGGTGATTGAGTGCATGAGTGATTATGTTTTATATTTCACCAGAGACGATATGATTGCGTATTAAGCCATTCATTTTTAGTACAATATCAAAAAAGCTGTCGAAAA
>NZ_JBMLSD010000298.1:2353-5538 GCF_049240685.1 Flectobacillus sp. | reverse complement strand
AGTGACAAATTAAAAAAAAGACTCTGTACTCCTCACTCTACACTCAAAACTCAACACTTAATCTGGCTTCCCATTTCTGGGTGGTTTTCTACGGTGATATAGCTTTCTATTTCTTGTTGTAAATCTTCTACGTGGGAAATAACGCCGACGATGCGGTTTTCTTTTCGTAAAGACTTTAAGGTTTCAAAAACTTCTGTTAGCGAATCTTTATCCAACGAACCAAAACCTTCATCCAAGAAAAAGAAATTATTGGTCGATTGTGTTTGCGCATGGATATTGTCTGCCAAGGCTAGGGCTAAGCACAGCGCTACTTGAAATTTTTGTCCCCCTGAAAGCGTTTTGACCGCTCTGGTTCTGCCCTCATTGAGCAAATCTCTCACTCTAAAATCAAATTCTGAGGGGCGCGTCTCATATATTTCGAGTTGCAAAGCCTGTCGGGTCATTTTACTAAAACGCTCATTGGCTTGGTTACAAAGGTTTTGCAGGTACATACCAGACACAAAGCCTACAAAACCTTGACTTTTAAACAATTTCGCCAGCGTATCTATGTCCGCACGACGAATCTCCAAAGCTTCTTTTTCCTTCAATAAATCTGCTTGAGTAGCCAAATCTTGTTCCAATTGCAATTGACGTCCTTTGAGTGCGCCAGCTTCGGCTTGCAAGGTATTGATTTCTTGTTGTAAAGAAGCAATATCCGCCAAAAGTTGCTGGTGTATCTCAACATCATATCGCAAGCCCTTCGTTTCTTCTGATAGCGATTTATGATGCTGTTGGGTCGCTTGCCATTGCACTTTGAAAGTTTCAATGGCTTTTTGTTCTGTATCGATTGCCAAGTTCCAAGCCAAAATCTGCTCTACTTCTTGTTGCGACACATAGCCCATTTCGTTCATCGCCGATTGAAGTTGTTTTTCAAAATCCTGAATCACCTTGTGATGTTGTTCTAGATTTTGTTTCAAAGCCACAATTTCACCTTCGAGACGATTATTTTTGTCTTGCAACAATTGAAGGTCTTTTTGTAATTGCTCCACATTTTTGACCAAATCCTGATATTGATTTTGTAGTCTTTGAATATGGTTGGCGATACTGTCGGCCGTTTCTTTTTCCAGTGTCAACATATCTAGGCGCTGTATTTGTGCCTGAGTAGTATTTACCTCCGAATCTTTTGCCGAGATTTCAACTTCTATTTTTTGTAAAGTTGGCAAAAACTTTTCTTCCAAATCCTTTTGCCAAACTTGCAGTTGTTGTTCTTGAGCATTACGTTTTTCTTCAAAAGTCTTTATTTCTTTTTGCTGTTGCTCGGCAAAGGCAAAGGCTTTTTGTACTGCTTCTTCATCCTCTTTCGAAAACTCTGACCATACAAAAGCTTGGTCATGTTCTTGAATTTTGTTTTGACTATCCTTATACAAATTTGCCTGTTTATTGCGTTCAGCATTCCACACCGCCATATTTTGTTCTATCGCATCCCATTGTGCATTGAGTTGTTCGATTCGTTGTAAACGATTTTGCCAAGCTTTTTGGGCGTTTTTTTCTGCTTGTATTTTCTGAGAAAAATCCTCCGAAGATGTCAGTTTATCAGGATGGTGAATTGCGCCACACAGCGGACAAGGCTCATCATCGTGTAAGGCATTGGCATAAGCCTGTAAAGCCTTCTGAGTTTCGAATTGCGCAATATGTTGCTGATGAAAATCTATTTTCTGCTGAAAATCCTGCTTGAGCTGCTCTACCAAAACACCTCGCTGATTGGGTTCAGGCACTTGAGTAATTTGTCCTTGAAAAACCTCATCTTGTCCTATTGCCTGAATTTGTTGTTCAAAACCTTCCGTCTTTTGTTTAGCTTCTTTGCCTGCATCTATAATATGTTGCCTTTGTTGCAAAAGATTTCTTTTTTGTCCAAACCACGTAGCCACTTGCGAAAGTTTGTGCAAGTCAACCAGTTGAGATTTCAGTTTTTGTAAACCTTCCTCAATTTGCTGACGTTCCGTTTGTCCAGTTTGAATTTTGTTACGCTGTTGTTCTACCGCTAATTTGCCTTTTTCCAAACGCTCTTGCAACTTCAATTTCTCGCTTGTAGCTTGTTTCCATTTCAAAGCCCAGCTCCATTCTTCCGCTTCTTTTAGCAGGTTTTCTCTTTGTTCAAAAGCAGGTTTTAGCTCATCGAGCTTCGCTTGTGACTGTTGTATTTGTTGTAAAAAGGTCTGTTGCTCAGAGGTTTTATGAGTAAACGCAAGAGAATCTTTTTGTTGTTCTGCCAAGCGTGCCTGCTGCTGCGCCAACAAAGGCTTGAGTTGCATCAATACCTTTTGGTAGACTTTCAGGCGATTTTCTCTTGTTTCAAAATCGGGTATTTGCGCCTCTAATATCTGAAGTTGCTTTGCGGTTTCTTCCAAACTCTTAAATAGTTTGGCTATCCAATCCAAGCTTTTTTCATCGGCTACTTTATCGTTGAGTGCTTGATTTTTAAGCCCTAACAACGTTTGTAATGCCAGAATTTGATCTTTGACTGCCTCTAACTGTTCGGGGGTACTTTGTCCTAATTGGGCAATTTTACCATTCAGATGTTCAAGCTGTTTTTCATTGATTTCTTTTAACACCTTTACCTTAGTCGCCAAGTCAAAACGCTCCAATTGAAATATCTCGTTCATCATCTGGGTACGTTTCGACAAAGGCAATTCGATAAACTCCTGAAAACGCCCCTGAGGAATGATAATCGTTCTTTTAAAGTTTTCGTAAGAAAGACCTATAATTTTTTCGGCAGCATTTTCGACTTCAATAGGCGCCCAATCGGATAATTCGGGCATCCATTGATAAGTTTTTCTTTCAAAAGTTTTTACATCGTCAAACTTCTTGCTATTTCTACGCCCTTTTACCGTAAAACGATACAAGTGATTGTCTTTGCCCGCACGACACTCAAAATCAATGAGGAGTTCATCCGAGCGCAGGTTCATCATATTATAGTTTCGGTCGTCGCCCGACTTGTTCATCCTTTCGGTATCGCCATACAAAGCAAAAGTAATCGCCTCCAAGATAGAGGATTTACCAGAGCCAACTTTTCCAAAAATCCCGAAAATAGATGCTTCGGTCAACTTGGTAAAATCAACGACCTGTGTTTCGCGATATGAATACAAGCCCTTTATGGACAACTTAATAGGAATCATATAAGTGATGAATTTTGAGTGCTGAGTTAG
>NZ_JBMLSD010000298.1:0-2253 GCF_049240685.1 Flectobacillus sp. | reverse complement strand
ATCATTTTATACCTTTGAAAATGATAGACTCAGGTCATAATCACCCCACCCAATTTCAATTAAAATCAATATGAAAAAACAACTTTTGCTTTTATGGTGTCTGCTTTGTTCGGGTACAATACTAGCGCAAAATCGTTACCCAATTATTCCTCAACCCCAAAAGGTAATTCCTCAAAACGGCACTTTTGAGCTCAACTCACAAGTAGTAATTGTGGATAAAACCCACAACCCGGAAACCTTGGTGGCGCTTCAACCTCTAAAAGACAAATGTCGCTTGGCAGCAGGTTTGGCATTGCCTATCGTGAGCAAAGCGAAGGGAAAAAAGCCTATTGAGGTGATTTTGGACAACAAAATGACTCAGGCAGAAGGATACAAATTGAGTATTACACCACAGCGTATCCAACTCAAGGCAAAAACGCCCGCAGGTTTTTTTTACGGAGTACAAAGTTTATTACAGCTTTTACCCACGGATATAGAACAGAAAATCCGTGCGAACGATACCCAGTGGACAATTCCTTGCGGAACGATTGAAGATGAGCCACGTTTTGGTTACCGCGGAATTATGCTTGATGTATCTCGTCATTTTATGCCTGTTGATTTCTTGAAAAAGTATATTGATGAATTAGCAGCACTCAAGATCAACCGTTTTCATTGGCACTTAACCGACGGACAGGCTTTTAGATTTGAAAGTAAAAAATATCCCCTTTTACACACAGCCAAGTCTCCACAATGGCCAACTAATGAAGGTTTTTACACGCAAGAACAAATGCGTGAATTGGTCAAATACGCTCAAGACCGTTTTATTACGATTATTCCTGAAATTGATGTGCCAGGACACTCGCAAGCAGCCTTGGTAGCATATCCTCAGTATGCTTGTCAGGATAGTACGGGTAAACAGTTATTGTTTCAAGGAGAGTTTTGCCCAAAACCAGAATCAGCCCAATTTATTGCGGATATCTTAGACGAAGTAATTAGTATTTTTCCAAGTGAATACATTCATGTCGGTGGTGACGAAGCTAGCAAAGTAGCTTGGCATAAATGTCCTGTTTGTCGTAAAACTACCCAAGATTTAGGCTTAAAGAATGTAGATGAATTACAAAGTAATTTTATCAAAACGCTTGAAAAACATCTGAATAGTCGCGGTCGTAAGATGATTGGTTGGGACGAAATCCTAGAAGGAGGATTAGCTCCAAATGCAACGGTTATGGCTTGGAGAAGCCTAGAAAGTGGCGGAGAAGCAGCCAAAATGAAGCATAATGCCATTATGTCGCCAACTTCTCATTGCTATTTGGATTATTATCAATCAGAAGATCCAAACGAACCTTTGGCTTTTGCAGGATTTATTAATCTTCCAAAAATTTATAGCTTTGAGCCTATTCCAGAAAACTTAACAGCAGAAGAAGCGAAGTATGTGTTAGGTCCACAAGCTAACCTTTGGACAGAGCAAGTACCTGTTGGTAGTCATGCCGAATATATGACTTTTCCGAGAGGAGTTGCGCTAGCGGAAGTAGGTTGGTCGAAAAAGGAAGACCGCAATTATGCTAACTTCCTTGATAGACTATCGAGCTATTTGACACGTATGGATTATCGTTCGGTCAATTATGCGAAGCATTTTTTTGAAATCAAAACACAAACTTCAAGAGATGCTAACCAACGTATTAATTTGTCGTTGCTGTGTGATAACAATGGAGCGCCTATCTATTACACCACCGACGGTAGCACGCCAACGCAGCAATCCAACTTGTACACGGGTCCTATTTTGATTTCGCAAACTACCAATATCAAAGCGGCTACCGTGATGAAAGGTAGAATGGTAGACGAAATTACTCGTACTATTAGTATCAACAAAGCTACAGGAGTACAAATGGAACTGACGACCCTTCCAAGTAAAAAATACTTTAGAGGCGGAATTGGGGCAATAACTAACGGTACTTTTGGCGGCAACGGTCGCTTCAATGACGAAGAATGGCTAGGCTGGAATGACCAAGATTTTGAAGGTGTGATCAAATGGAATCAGCCGACAGACTTTTCAAAAATTACACTTCGCTTTTTCCATAAACCTTCAAGCTGGGTTTGGATGCCTAAATCGGTGAGTATTTTAGCGTCAAATGATGGAGTAAATTATACCCCTTTGGCAACAGTCAACCCAAGTGTACCTGCACAAGAGGGCGTTTTGACCATACCAATGCTCTTGGGAAATCGACAATATAAATTTCTCAAAATCAAAGCTCAAGCCTTCGGAACCATTCCTGC
>NZ_JBMLSD010000297.1:0-5063 GCF_049240685.1 Flectobacillus sp. | reverse complement strand
AAAGTTTTTTTCCTAGTATAAAACACTCAAATGAATCAATCTAAACATGACTACTTTAGTTACAAAAAGAACTACCAATAATACAAAATAAAAAATCCTCACCTTGTTGAAAAGATGAGGATTTGATTTAAAATATTTCCGAATATCCTTATTCTGCCAAGAATGGGTACTTATAATCTGTTGGTGATACAAAGTTTTCCTTGATTGTTCTTGGAGAAACCCAACGTAATAAGTTTAATGAAGAACCTGCCTTATCATTAGTACCAGAAGCGCGACCTCCACCAAATGGTTGTTGCCCCACTACCGCACCTGTTGGCTTATCGTTAATATAGAAATTACCCGCAGCATTTGTAAGCTTTTTGGTAGCTAACTCGATGGCATAACGATCTTGAGAGAAGATGGCACCAGTCAAGGCATAAGGAGAGGTGGTATCTACTAAATGCAATGTTTCCTCAAACTGTTCGTCTTCATATAAATAAATCGTAAGAACAGGTCCGAAGATTTCTTCAGTCATAGTGGTAAACTTAGGATCTTCAGTCAGGATAACTGTTGGTTGAATAAAATAACCTTTTGACTTATCATAGCTTCCACCTGCAATTACTTTAGCGGTATCACTATTTTTAGCGAGCTCTATATAAGAGGTAATTTTATCGAAAGCTTTCTCATCAATGACTGCCGTTATAAAGTTTGAGAAATCCTCTACACTACCCATTTTCAATTCAGCTAAATCTTTTGAGAAATACTCCCAAGTAGATTCCCATAATGATTTTGGAATATAGGCACGAGAAGCCGCAGAACATTTTTGTCCTTGGAACTCGAATGCTCCTCTCAACAAACCAACCGCTAGTGCTTTCGGATCTGCAGAAGAATGGGCAACAACAAAGTCTTTTCCACCTGTTTCACCTACAATTCTTGGATACGATTTATATATATGGATATTTTCTCCAATTGTTTTCCAAATATGTTGGAATACTTTAGTAGAACCAGTAAAGTGAACACCTGCAAACTCAGGATGGCGGAAAGCGATGTCTCCTGTCAAAGGTCCATCTGTATATATAAGGTTGATAACACCATCTGGAAGGCCTGCTTCTTTTAAGATTTTCATCAAAACATAGGCAGAATAAATCTGAGTTGGAGATGGCTTCCATACGACAACGTTACCCATCAGGGCTGCCGAAGCTGGAAGGTTTCCTGCAATAGCCGTAAAGTTGAATGGAGTTACGGCAAAAACAAAACCCTCAAGAGGTCTGTATTCAGATCTGTTCCAAACGTACTCTGAAGATTCTGGCTGTTGTGCATAAATTTGAGTAGCAAAATGAGCGTTAAATCTCAAGAAGTCGATCCACTCACAAGCCGAATCAATTTCTGCTTGAAAAGCATTTTTTGATTGTCCTAACATCGTAGCTGCATTTAGCTCCATACGATATTTTGAAGCAGACAAGTCGGCCGCTTTCAAGAAAATTGACACACGATGTTCCCAAGACATATTGGCCCATTTTTCACGAGCTGCCAAGGCAGAATCGATTGCCTTGTTGACATGAGAAGCGTCGCCTTCATAATAGTATCCCAAAATATGTTGGTGGTCATGCGGACTTGTTAAAGGAAGTTTGTTTCCTTCTTTCAATTCTTCTGAACCGATAAACATAGGAACCTCGATTACTTGAGATTTCATTTCGGCAAGCTTTGCTTTCAAAGAAACTCTTTCTTTGCTATTAGGAGCATATCCCAATATAGGTTCGTTCTTGGGTGTTGGTACATTAAAAAATCCTATGGACATTTGATGAAGTATTTAGATTACACAATTCAAAGTTACGGAGTTGTTTTGGTTCCACCAACCCTACGATAACTAAGTATTTATAAAGAAATAAGGTTAGAACGATAAATAAGGTTCTAGTTTTTGGATTATCTCTGGCGTAAGAAGTTTAATGGCTTTTAAATCTTGAATAGACTGAAATTTACCATGCTGATTTCGGAAGTTAACAATCGCTTTTGCTATGTATGGTTTTAGGTAAGGATGCCTCATTTGTTCGAATGAAGATTCATTAATATTAATTTTCCGTACTTGAGGGTTATTGATATATCCATATTTGAGAATTTCTTCTACAACTAGAGAGTCCAAACCATATACTTCTCGTATTTGGGTAGTGCTTACAAAATTGCCAAGTATATCTCGGTACTTGACGATACGAGCGGCCAATTTGCTTCCAACTCCTTTTAATTGTATCAATCTTGAGGTATCTACCGAATTCAAATCAAATTTTGTAAGTGTTTTTTGTTTTTCTTCTTGATGAATGAATGAACGTTTGGAAAATTTATCGTTTTGAAGAGCTGATATTGTAATAAACGGAATTAGTTTTTGATAGAGAGGTTCAGGAAAATCATAAATTTTGAGTAAATCTTCTTTCTTGAAAAACTTTCCTCCTTTACTTTTAAAACGGTCTATTCTTTTGGCTAGCCAATTGGGTACACCTAGTTCTTCTAATTCTTCAACACTTGCGATATTGGGGTCAAATGGCCTAAGGCGAATAGACACTCTTGAATGAGCCTCCTCGTCTTTTTTTTCGAAACTTTTAAAACGGTTTGAAGGGTTTTCGTTAGTTTCAATTAATGATACTAATGCTGGATTTTGATTGAGTTGATTTTGAGTAAAGGCCATAGAAGGTTTACTTGGAGAGAGCCAGACGTATACATGAATAGAAAGATAAGTGACTAATAATATCAAGAGAACTATAAAACCCTTTGCTTCGGTGCGTGTGTACCCAAAGGCATACTGAATCCATTGTATCCATTGCTTTTTCATAAGGCAGAACGTGTTTTAGGTGAAGATTTAATAGAAAGTTACACAATTGAATAGATATTTTGAAGTTTATTCATGACTTTCTAATAACAATATGCTGAATTATATAATGTTTAAAATAATTTTGTACCATAAATTGTCCATCAATTTGAATTGCTAACTTCTCAAAAAGCACTCTGTAAGTAAAGAAGTTAGCAACGATTTAACCAAAAAACGAGAATATGATACTTTATAGTACCAAGCATGCAAGCCCTGATGTATCGTTGGAAGAGGCCGTATTTAGGGGACTTCCTCCTGATAATGGCTTGTACATGCCTTATGAAATACCTACATTGCCCCAAAGCTTCTTTGATACGATTGGTGACTTAAGTATTTCGGAAATAGCATTTGAAGTAGCGAAGGCTTTGTTGGGTGAGGATGTACCAGAAAATGATTTGCGAGGCATTATCGAACGTTCAATCAACTTTGATGCTCCGTTAGTTAGCATTGAACCTAATAAATATGTGCTTGAATTGTTCCATGGACCGTCTATGGCATTCAAAGATTTCGGCGCTAGATTTATGGCTGCGTTAATGTCCTATTTCTTACAAAAATCTCATCAAGATATTCATATTCTTGTGGCAACTTCTGGCGATACAGGAGGAGCTGTAGCACAAGGATTTTATAATACGCCAGGGATTAAAGTTACGATTTTGTATCCTACAGGAAAAGTATCAGATATTCAAGAAAAGCAATTGACAACTCTGGGAGGAAATGTTACGGCTTTGGAGGTAGATGGCACATTTGATGACTGTCAAAGCTTGGTTAAGCAAGCCTTCTTGGATAAAGAGCTTTCAGCAAAATACAATCTGGCCTCAGCAAACTCCATTAATATAGGCCGATTGATTCCTCAGTCATTTTATTATTTCAATGCTTATGCACAATTGAAAAAAGCAGGTGTGGATAAACCTGTGGTATTTTGTGTGCCAAGTGGCAATTTTGGTAATCTATCTGCGGGTCTTATTGCGCAGCGAATGGGATTACCTGTAAAAATGTTTGTTGCGGCTACGAATATCAACAACATTGTACCCAATTACTTAGCGAGTGGAATTTATGAGCCTCGTCCTTCACAAGAAACCATTTCGAATGCTATGGATGTAGGGAATCCTTCTAACTTTATCCGTATGCAATTGTTGGCTGGAGACGCTTATGAAGAAGTAGTTAAACATATTGCTGGTGATTTTAGTAATGACGATGAAACACGAGCTACTATGAAGGAAGTATATGATAAAACGGGATATATCATGTGTCCTCATACGGCGGTTGCTTATCGTGGTTTGAGCTCATACATGAAAGACTTAGAGGAAGAAGTAACAGGGGTTTTATTATCAACAGCTCATTATGCCAAGTTTTTGGATGTCGTAGAAGGCACATTAGGAACGACCGTGCCAGTTCCTGAACGTCTTTCAGCTTTGTTATCTAAAGAAAAAGTAGCTATTCAGATGAGTACGAAGTTCAGTGATTTTAAAAATTATTTATTGCAACTAACATAATTATAGGTCTTCTCTAGTTTGAGAATAGTATGGTTCTTAGTATTTCATTAAAAAAGCGGTCGAAAAACAATTTTCGACCGCTTTTTTGTTATCGCCATGCTAAATTTTCTTGGCCTAAGACGAAAACCGTATAGACACAATCCTTCATTCAACAAAATAGGAATTCATCGGGTTTATTCGTACATCGATAATATTTCTTGTTGATACTTCGAATGAATAATTTTTCGTCTAAGCTTCAGTGTTGGAGTTAGTTCGCCACTATCGATTGAGAATAGTTTAGGTAACAGTCTAACCTTTTTTACTTGCTCATATTTAGCTACATTCTTCATGAGGAATTTCACCTCCTCATCTAATTTTTCTTGGACTTTGGCATGCGCTATCATTTCTTCATTTGTAGTACAAGGAATATCATGACGATTACACCATTCTTTCAAGGCACCAAATTCAGGAACTAACAATGCCGAAGGAAATTTTTCCCCTTCTCCTACAACAATTGCTTGTTCGATCAAAATAGATTCTTTGAGTTTATTCTCCAATAACTGAGGAGCGACATATTTACCACCAGATGTCTTGAAGATTTCCTTTTTACGATCCGTAATTTTTAAATAACGACCTTCTGCAAACTCACCAATATCGCCCGTATGAAACCAGCCGTCCGAGTCGATTACTTCATTAGTTAGTTCGGGCTTGTTATAATAGCCTTTCATGATACTTGGTCCTTTCACCAAAATTTC
>NZ_JBMLSD010000296.1:13979-30221 GCF_049240685.1 Flectobacillus sp. | reverse complement strand
CTCCATATCATGATACAACAATATTTTCCAATTTTCTTCTTGGGCTTGTTGCTTCCAATGTGTTCTAAGGTCTCGGGCTTTTTTGCCGTCATAATCCGACTTGTAGGCAATACTGTGTTGCCAGTAACTTTCTTGAGGAAGGTTATCAGAACCAAAAAAATAGGTTTCTGTATCATTCTTAATCCAAAATACTTGTAAATACGGCGAATGCCCTCCTACAACTTGATAGGAGATTTCAGGTATGAGATTTCCGCTATCTTCATTCATCCAAACCATGTTGGACAAATCTTGTAATGGCATCAATTTCTGGAAATTATAAGAGGTACTTTGCGTTTGCGATAGGGCGTATTCGTATTCTCTTTTTTGTCCAAAAACTTGAGCATTAGGAAAATTTAATTGGTATTTACCTTCTTCAATTATTCCCAAACCATCGATATGATCTTTATGAAAATGCGACAGAAATACCTTGGTTATTTGCTCGGGTGTAATGCCTTCCTTGGCTAGTAAATCTTTGATAATAGGGCGCCCTGAGTATTCATATCCCGAACCTGTTTCGATTAGCATATAATCGGTATCAGTAATCACCAGAAAAGGTTGTACTGCTAGTTTTAAACCTTGCTCGTTTATAGCAGAAGTCAATGGTATAAATGCTCGATTTTTATCGACAAAATAATTGCCTTCTTGTAATGGGATAATTCTCATATTTTCAAGTGGATTTTGAGCCTATGCGCTCAGTACACGACTCGTATTCAATATTTTATTTCTCAAAACCACCATGGTAATGATATTGACAAATGCCAAAACTACTAGTAAACCTACAAATTTTTTGACACTAAAATGAGCAATCATATAGCCGCTCAATAAAGGTGTCAGTGCTTGTGCGACCATCGGTAATCCCGCTAAGCGGCCCATGATTGTTGCATACGAGTCGGCGCCAAATATCCATAGAGGTAATGTGCCGCGCAAAATTGAACGCATTCCATTGCCCAAACCAAAACAAATAACTGCTAAAAATGAAATCTGATGGTGCAACAAAAATAAAATCAGCCCTACAAAAATAGTTACCGACGATACCAAGGCTGAATTTAAAGGTGTTTTTTTAGGTAAAATTGCATCCAAAAATCGTATTCCTACTTGACTTGGGCCGAGCATTGCCCCCACACTTATCGCCACGGTCAGAGGCAATCCATTGTCGTTTAGTATTTCTACTAAATGGACAGAGATTCCTGTCATTAGAATAGAACCAATGGTAAAATTAATCAAAAGTATGGTAAACACATTGGTATTTTCTAAGCCTGTTGGGAGTTCTTGTTGAATATTCGATGAGATATTTTCCTCCTCTATCATTTGTACTTTTTCAGGAATCAAAAGTTTATGAACTGGAAAAACCCAAACGATGAGAATTCCTGCATACACAAAACAAGCATTTCGCCAGCCATAATAATTCAATAAAAACGAAAGCAAAGGCCAAACAACCGTTGTAGTAAATCCTGAAATTAGGGTAACTTGTACAATAGATTTACGGGCAATTTTGCCATATTTTTTCCCTAATGTAGCAAAAAGTGCATCATACAATCCCATCGCCATAGCTACCCCAACCACACACCAGCCTAATAAAAATAGCAAAAAATGATGGGATAAACCTATGATGATAAGCCCCGCTCCCATCACAAATCCTGCGTATAACAAATTGTAATTTTTCGCGATTGTATCAATCATTTTCCCCACCTTCGAAGCCAACATTCCCGATACCAACATCGCTAAAGACAAAGCGCCATACACTAATTGGTGCGACCAGCCTGTTTCTGAAATAATAGGTTTTGCCAAAATAGCCAACAAGAAAAATGAACCGCCCCAAAGCAAGATTTGGGTAAACCCTAGGATAAAATTTTTCGGTAATGAAACCGCCTTATATTCGATATTCATGAATTGGGATGTTTTACGTTATGCTATATTCTTCTCAATATCATCCACACTCAAGAAATGCTTCATGATTACACTGCAAAGTTGTAGAGAAGTTTTAAATTCGTAAAACGCTTTTTTTCTATTACATCAATCGGTATTTTCGATTTAGAAAAACCTTCTCGATTTCTGATTTCGGATGTTTGATTTCGGATTTATAACAAATAAACCAAAATAGGAAATCTCCTAAAACAAACACCCATTCAAAATTCACTAACTCACAATTCAAAATTCACAACTCACTCAATATCCATGGAGCTTCGACAATTAAAATACTTTCTCAAGGCTAAAGAGCTACTTAATTTTACGGAGGCCGCAGAGCAGCTTAATATCAGTCAGAGTACTCTTTCTCAGCAGATTAAGCAGTTAGAAGATGAGCTGGATATACCCTTATTTAATCGTATCGGCAAACGTGTTACCCTTACGGAAGCAGGTGCATTATTTGCGGATTTTGCCTTTCAAAGTATCAATAAAGCACAAGATGGATTACTGATGCTGAGGGACTTACACAATTTTCAAACTGGGAAAATTACCATTGGCGTAACCTATGGGCTACGATATGTTTTGACTCCTGCACTAATTCGTTTTGCAACGCAATACCCGCAAATTAAGATAAAAGTGGTATTTGGAACTTCGGAAGAATTGATAGACAAATTGAACCATTTGGAGCTTGATTTTGCCTTAAGTTTTTTTGGAGATATAGCGGTAGAAAAACATTTTGACTATCAAAATTTATTTTGCTCACCTATGACAGTTGTAACGGCACCAGATTCGGCTTTGGCACAAAAAGAGATAATTACTTTAGAACAGATAACGCAATATCCGCTAGTACTTCCCGCCAAAGGATACATGACCAGCAAATTTGTGCATGATTTATTCGAGCGCCACGGATTATCGCCCAATATTGCAATTGAAATCAATGATATTCCAACTTTGTTGGAATTGGTCAAAACAGGACATTGGCATACGATTTTGGCCAAAACCTCTGTCAGCCAAAAAGACGGCTTAGCAACTATTCCGCTTGTTGGCGAGAATATAGATAGAACGGCTATGATTATTTCAATGAAAGAAGTTTATCAGAAAAAGGCTGTCAAAGAATTTTATCAAATTCTGCACGAGGAAATTAACTTGTAGGCCGATTTTTTCGTTGCATTTTACAGGTTAGTTTGATTTTTTATAACTTTACTTCATGGAAAAGGTTCATACATTAGAAGATTTTTACAAGAATAGCGCCAACTGTTTACCCGAAAACCTCCGCAAGGACGTGGGGCATTTCAATGTATTCAAGATGGAGGATTATATAGGTAAACCCACAAAATCGGTGCCTTATAGTCGCAAGGACTACTATAAAATTTCGTTGATTATTGGCAACAATATATATCACTACGCTGACAAATCGATTGAAATAAAGTCTGCTGGAATATCGTTTGCCAATCCGATGATTCCTTATAAAATCGAAAGAATTGGAGAAACTCAGCGCGGCTATTTTTGTGTGTTTACCGAAGCTTTTTTGAATCAAATTCCTAATATCAAAGAGTATCCTATTTTTAAGCCTGGCAGCTTTCCTATTTATAATCTTGATGAAGAACAAATTGAGGAATTTCGACTAATTTTTGAACAGATGTCTGCTGAAATAAATGTCGATTATGCCTTCAAATACGATTTTTTGAGAGCATTAGTGCAACAAGTTATCCATAAAGCTATGCGTTTGTCGCCCAATGATAATATCCAAAAACATACGCATTCGGCTAATAATCGCATTACCTCTTTGTTTGTGGAATTACTTGAAAGGCAATTTCCGATTGAATCGCCCTTGCAAAGAATGAAATTACGCATTCCTGCTGATTTTGCGGGGCATCTTTCCATCCATATCAATCATCTTAATCGTGCTTTGAAAACGGTTACAGGCAAAACTACCTCCCAGTTGATTCAAGAAAGAGTTTTGCAAGAATCACAAACTCTGCTCAAACATACCGACTGGAATATCTCCGAAATAGGATATGCCCTTGGATTTGACGCCCCTTCGCATTTTACTTCCTTTTTCCGTCGTTCGTTACAAACTACTCCGAAGTTATTCCGAGAAATCAAAATTGTTTGATTTTTTATATTTTCTGTTTCGTTTGGGATAACTGTACACAAGAGTTTTGTAAGAAATTTGCATCAGATTTTTAGTAAAAACTTTTTCAAAAACTAATAAAACAAAACCTATGAAATACAATTATGTAGGCGAAACTGGACTTTTAGTATCAGAATTATGCCTCGGAACTATGACTTTTGGCGGAAAAGACGCTGGTATTTGGGGAAATATTGGACAACTCCAACAAGAGGAGGTCAATCAATTAATCAAAGCAGCCATTGACGCAGGTATTAACTTTATCGATACGGCCAACATTTACTCTTTTGGGCAATCTGAGCAATTACTTGGACAGTCGCTTATCGACCTCGGCATTCGTCGTGACGAAGTAGTTATTGCGACCAAAGTATTAGGACGAATGAACGATGCGCCCAATAGTGCTGGACTTTCTCGTTATCATATTTTCAACTCGGTTGAGGCTAGTCTAAAACGCCTTCAACTAGATTATGTGGACATTTTGTATGTTCATGGCGTTGATCCTCGCACTTCGGTAGAGCAAATTGTACATACCTTAAACGATGTGGTCAATGCAGGAAAAGCTCGTTACATTGCCATTTGTAACTGGCCTGCATGGATGGTGGCAACGGCACAGGAGATTGCAAAAAGCCACAACTGGCATCATTTCATTGGTTTACAATACTATTACTCGGCTGTTTCGCGCGATATAGAGCATGAATTAGTACCCATGGCACAGCATCACAAATTAGCCATCTTCCCTTGGAGTCCATTGGCTGGTGGTTTCTTGAGTGGCAAATATACTCGTCAGCAGGTAGTAGCTGGTTCGAGAAGAGAGAATTTTGATTTTCCTCCAATCGATAAAGAAAAAGCCTACGATTTGGTAGATGTTATGCAGGAAATTGCAACAGCACATCAAACTACTGTGGCACAAGTAGCTTTGGCATGGGTTCGCCATCAACCAGGTGTTACCAGTACGATTATCGGAGCTAAAACAATTACTCAGTTACAAGACAATATTGCTTCGACACAAATACAGCTTTCGGCTGAGGATTTGCAGAAAATTGATACCGTGAGTCCACTTCCGATGCAATACCCAGGCTGGATGGTAAAACGCCAAGGAGATTATAGAAAATAATTGAGTGATGAGTAATCGCAAAATTAATTTGTAGAGACGCAATGATTGCGTCTGAAGATGCGTCATTGGGGATATAGAATCAAACATGATTCATCCCGAATTTTTGGGATTAGAGTTATCCTCAAAGTTTTCATCAAAAAAGCGGTTGGAAAATATTTTCTGACCGCTTTTTTGATGCTACCATGCCAGATTCTACTCAGCTTAAGACGCAATCATTGCGTCTCTACAGGTAGAATACAAATTTTACCTAATCGCTAAATTCGGGATGACTTCATTTTTATTTTTCAGATTTATGGAAAATCATCTTGACTGAAGCAAAGAACTATTTCGAAATTACTTACGTTGATTGAGTTTAACAAATCTATAACCCGACCTATGTCTTATTGCAAAGCTATTCAAAATATGCAACCTGCCGACCGTAAGGCCTTGCATGCCCATTATCACGACCATCACTACGGCTTCCCGATTCACGACGATAATGCCTTATTTGGCAGATTGATTTTAGAAATCAACCAAGCGGGTTTGAGTTGGGAAACAATCCTTAAAAAAGAGCAAGCCTTCAAAGAAGCCTATAGTCATTACGATATCGACAAAGTAGCCTCGTACACCGAGGAGGATAGAGAAAGGCTTTTGGCAGATGCAGGCATTATTCGCAATCGCTTAAAAATCAATGCAGCGATAGAAAACGCCAAAAAAATTCAGGTTTTGCAAAAGGAATATGGCTCTTTTGAAAAATGGCTAGAAGCACACCATCCCAAAACCAAGGAAGAATGGGTAAAGCTTTTCAAAAAGACGTTCAAATTTACAGGAGGTGAAATTGTGGGAGAATTCTTGATGAGCATTGGCTATCTAAAAGGCTCACACGACGACGATTGCCCAACACAACAAAAAGTGCTTGCCCAAAACCCTAAATGGGCGGGGGTTTAATGGTGAGTGGTGGATTGTGAATTAGTAGTGTTCGAAGGATTCTAGAACTGTTTATATCGGATACCGGATGTTGGATTTCGGAAGTGTACTATTTTATATTTTATAAAAATTTAGGTATTTTACTTTATTTCCAAAATCAGAATTCCCAAATCTGAAATGGGTAAAAATCCTTCTGACACAACTAATGATGTATTATAAGTTTCCCCTCCTTTATGTATTTTGGAATATGAGAATGAGTCTCTTTGATCACGAACCTCAGTTAAAAGAGGCTAGTAGCTAAAGACAAATGAAAAACTTCTCGTTACTTCAACAATCTGATTATTGCTAAATCGTCGGTTGGTTTAAGTCCAAAATTATATTCTAATTTTTTGAGTTTAAAATTCAACATCTCTTCATGATCTAATTCCGTTTTATCAAGTATGAGGTATTCCAAAGCATTTATTGAATCTGTATTTTCTACTTTTTTAAACTTCTCAAACATAAAGATTCCATCTGTTGCAATACTAATATCTTCAATTTGGTCGAATAATATTTTCTGTTTTTGATTATCATACCACGTATCAAAATCTTCTGCAAGATGAAATCCTAAATAATCAGGCTTGTTGTCTTGGTCAAATTCGGTAATTATTCCATTGATATTAACGAGCCCATCGCCCACCACTAATACAACACCTTTATTTGTTTTCTTATCAAGAAGTAAAATAATGAGGGTTGTTAATAACTCATTTCTTTCAAGCAAAAGTTGATTTTTAATAATTACTAATTCCTTGAAAAGCTCTTTAAGTATCGATTTGAGATAGGTATCAATGTCATTGGAAATTGTCTCTAAACTATATAGTTCACTATATCCCTTTTTAATCGATATTTTTCTTAAAAGTTTTCCAACAAGTGTAGAAGCAAAATAGCTATCAATAGCCATTGTACAGCCATCCATTACTGCGCACAAGATTTTATCATTACCAATATTACCTGTGAACAAATAATCTTCGCAATGATTTATATGGTAATCGCCTATTTGTATGGTTGAATAAATTTTCATTCTTGAGTGTTAATCTTACTAGTTCTATTTTTTATTTACTGATACAGAAAAATACAATGAGCACTTATTTTGAATATTGTACGAAACCATGAGTCTACGCCTAATATAAGTTGAATTTATGAGATGTATGGTTCAGGAAAAATTTACTTGATAGACCAAATTATCGCAAATTCAATGGCTACAAAACGAATAATTTTCAAGTACCTACGCTACAAAGTCCACCAAAATATCCCTTCCTTTTTTTCTGTTTCTTTTAACGTTTTCTGCACAACAATTTCAAAGCCTACTTCTCCATCAGGGTCAAAAGTATAGTCTTGGGGGTCAAACAACTGCCGAATTGTTATATTATATAATCCATTTTCAAGCGTTATTGCCAAGTCTGCATGATGTGGTGCAGGAATTTTTACCTCCTCGAATTGAGCAGACATGGATAAATCTTCAAAAGTAGTTAAATATAGCTTTCCCTCGGTAACTGCAATAGTGCTGGTAATTTCACGAAAAGGATTTTTGTGAATAGGTCTTTCAACAAAAGAAACAACCCAAATACTTGGTAAGCCGGTCGACCAAATAACTAAACATTTGTTATTCATCTCATTGACAAAATGTTCTACTAGCTGAGTAAGTTGCCAGTCTTCGTCAACAAAAGATTGATATGATTCTGAATTCACAATTGCTAAAAATCCAGAATCGTCTGATATCTTAATTTGGTTAGTTTGGTGAAGAAGTGAGAACATATCTTTGTTTTTTAGGATTTAAGAGCGCTTTGCCAATTCTATAATTTGAAGAAATTTCCCCGTCTAATCAGCGGCTTGTCAACTTCGTAACCAAGGGTGACAACATAAACACAATCCAAATAATAATATGTCTTGGGAGGAAATCAAATCGATAATTTAACCAGTAAAGCCCTACTGTGAGTACAATAATAACGGACGAATGTTTAAAGTCAGTTTGGCGGTCAGAGTATCTCATGATGTGTTTATTTTTAAACTCTTGGATTTCACTAAAGTATGTTGAATTAAAAAAAGAACCTCTACTAGGCAAAAAAAATAATAACATGAGTGCATTTTGCACAATGTATATACTCGAAAAGCCTAGAAAAAAATACTGAAGTACGAAATACGCTCCATTTGCAAAAGATTGATTAGATGTAATATTATGATTTTGGTACACTCGATATATCACATCAATACTCATCAACAATACGATAATAGAGCTCCAAAAACTCAATACCAACTTCGTAGTTCTTGAAAGTATGAAAGGTGTCAGAGCATTGATTATGGAGAATAATGATAACAGTAACCCAAGGATAAGTAAAGATTTTATCAGCCAGTTTTCCGTTCTCATATATCCACAATCGATAACCCAATAGATTATAGAAATTGAGTATAGCAACGTTACTCCTTCTGTTAGCTTAAGTGTTGCTTTTTCATCATGGAAAATAGCAGAGATAAAAGAAAAAGTGATCCAAAATATATAAGGAAAAGAAGATAGATGTTGTCGAATATCATAGAAAGGAGGTAGCAACATAATAATACTGCAGATAAAAGCGGCAATAAAAATGTAGCCAACCCTTACCCAGCTATCAGATATTCTTAAACTTTCAAACAGTAATCCTAAAAAAAGGGCTAAAATACCGAATGAATATATTTTGTATTCACTCGGTACTAATTTATAGCCAATAAAGATTAAGAACACACTCAATGATATGATGATGACTACATACAGAATATCATTAAAATAAGGTAATCTTTTGTTCATGTTGAAAATCAATTGGTGTGAAAGATGGATTATATTTCCTATCCATCATAATTCATATTTATTACTTTTCTTTCAACAATTTCTATTTCTAAAGTATGATCTGATACAAAAATATCCCCAACCGAAATCTCTGCGCAAAGCTTTCCATTTTCTGTTACACTGATATTAAAGTTATATATTTCTAAAGTGTGATACCATTCTCCATTTGCTTCATCACCTGTGAAATCGCTCATATTTTTGTTATAAAATTTTATAAGTTCTTTTTTACAAGTTCCTAGCCAAAAGATAAAGTCAATTATTTTTTCCGCATAAGTATCAAACTGATTTCCTCCGTAAAGCGAAATAGTTATAGTGTCCTTTTCAATAATTTTACCAAAAACACAAATCTCCTTACTTGTTATAAGATATTGATTCTCATTTGTTTCTGAAGCTACAAAATCTGTAGGTAATAGTTTCGACAGTATTTTTTCTTGCTGTTTTTTTCTAAAATCTTTTATGATATATCTATTCCCGTGAGATTGAGATTTTTCCTCCATCACATACAATTTGGCGACTACTTTTTTATCACTTAAATCAGCCACCGATTTCAAAACTTTATAGGCTGAAAGATGAAAACCCAACATGCTATATACATTAGCAAGTGTTATGTCATCGTTTTTAGTTCTTGTTGCGGACTCTAGATCATAAAGCAAATCATACATTTTTATAATACTATCTTTTGAGGGTTTAGCCCTTTTGAATTCACTTGCAATCTCAATAAAATCTTTGGCAAAATTTCTTTCCATAATTTTTGTAGTTTGAAATAGAGGTACTAATTAGTTTGTCAATGGCTCATCACCAATAGAACATTCCAGTTGTTAGATTTTCAGTTTTTAGCCTCATTTAATTTAAATAATACCTCTAAATATACTAAAATTCAAGTCAGCAATATTCCCCCCAACAACTTTCTTACCCAACATCAATATACCTATTAACAAAACCCTTACAAAAATTCCCTTCTCTATCGTGGTTCATAGTATCATTAGCTTTTTTGACTAAACTAAAACTTTATTTCAACTGCTAAAATCTCGTTATCGACTACAAATGATTAGAGCCTTGAAATCTTCAGTTACACTCTTTTTCTGATAGGTGTCATTTCTAAAAAAAACCAAAATCAAATAGTTTAAAGAGGTAATTCAAAACTACCATCACAAAAACAAACAAGATTATCAGTAAATCATTACTGATTCCTGCTTTATGGAGATAAAACAAGATATCCCCCTATAAAATATAAAATCAATCAACTGTTGAAAGCAAAGTGTTTTTTCTAAGGTAATTTTCTAACAACAAAACAAATGTTTTCACAAAAATCCGTTTTATCACTCTGCCTGATAACAGCAGTAAATTTGACTGCTTTTTCACAAGTAAAAAATTCTTTTAAGTTTGACTTTGGCACGGGTGCTGTTGCCAAAGGGTTTCAAGCTGTTGGTCCAAGTGACTACTATTCAAAAGCAAAAGGTTTTGGTTTTATGCCAAACGCTAAAATCTCTGCTGAAAATCGTGCTTCAAAAGAGGCCCTTACTGCCGATTTTTGCACCAGCAATACTCCCTTTTTCTTTACGGTCGACGTTCCAGAAGGAAATTATGATGTTAAAGTAATCTTGGGCGATGCCGAGGGGACTTCTTCTACTAGCATAAAAGCCGAATGTCGCCGATTGATGTTAGCAAAAGTAGAGACTGAAAAGGGGAAGTTGATTACTAAAAATTTTACGGTAAACGTTCGTTATCCCGAAATTTCAGATTCATCAAGCGTAAAACTCAAGCCTAGAGAAAAGGAGTATTTACATTGGGATCACCAACTAACGCTAGAATTTAATGGCAAATTGCCCAAGGTTTGTGCTTTAGAAATCACGCCAGCATCGAGTAAGATTCCAACCGTATTTTTGGCAGGAAACTCCACCGTTGTAGACCAAGCCATTGAACCTTTTGCCGCTTGGGGACAAATGATTCCAAGTTTTTTCCAAGCAGGAAAAGTAGTGTTTGCCAATCACGCCGAATCAGGTGAAACTATTAAAAGTTTTACTTCTGAAAAACGTCTTGAAAAAGTCATGAGTCAAATCAAAAAGGGAGATTATTTCTTTATGGAGTTTGCGCATAACGACCAAAAACCAGGCTCTGGGCTCAAATCACAATCGACATACAAGGAATATCTGGTCAGTTTTATCAAAAAAACACGTGAAAAAGGCGCTACTCCTGTGTTGGTTACCTCTATGCACCGTCGTAAATTTGACGAAAACGGTAAAATCATTAATACGCTTGAAGATTTTCCAGACGCTATGCGTCAGGTAGCAAAAGACGAAAATGTTGCATTAATAGATTTGAACAAGATGAGTAAAACTCTTTGGGAAACACTCGGCATAGAAAATTCAAAAAAGGCTTTTGTTCATTATGAAGCAAATACCTTTCCGAATCAAGAAAAAGCGATTCATGACGACACACATTTTAGTAATTATGGTGCCTACCAATTGGCAAAATGCATCGTAGAAGGTATCAAATCCAATCATTTAGGGATTGAAAAATATCTCAACAAGGATTTTAAAGCCTACAATCCAGCTCAGCCCGATGATTTGAATACATGGGATTTCCCAGTGAGCCCTTTGGTCTCAGTAATCAAACCTGATGGAAACTGAATTGAGTGATGAGTTGTGAGTTTTGAGTGATGAGTTGTCCTCGCCTAAAATTCAGGACAATTCATCTCTCAAAACGAGGACTATGCGAAAGATCTGATTACTGGACAAAATTGAAGTTACTAGTTCAAGACTTAGTCTTGGACTCATTTTTTTAACAGTTTTAAACTGTTTTTAAACATTCATTGAAAAAGTCTAGATACCTTTTCTCTTTTTGTCCAGTAATTAGGCGAAAGATAGTATTTTATTCAAAAGCGTTCTAATCCTTAGCATTTTTGTTGTAGCGACAAACCTTGCGGTTGTCACTACAGCAATCTTGTTCTGAACACAACATTAATCTTTCGTACACTACTAATATAGAATGTTAGATTTCGAAAGTTTAAGTTGCAATATTTTGTAAAAAACAAAAAGGTTCTACTTTATTTCCGAAATCAGAAATCTCAAAACTGCAATCGTTTGGAATCCTTAGTACAATCCTAACTCATCATTCACCATTCACCATTCATAACTCACCACTAAAACGCCAATGTAGCAGCAACGCCCCCAAATTGCGGAGAATAGATTGGTTGAAAAGTCAAATTTTTCTTTTGTTGTAATCTTTTATGAAATTCAGGAACGAGAATACCACAGATAGCTCCTGATACAAAACCCGTAATCACATCCGATTTGAAGTGCTTTCCTGCTTCTGTTCGGTAATAGCCCACCAAGGCTGGTGGAATAGCTGCAAGGGTAAATAACCCGATTCTTTTCAAACCTTTTATTTGGTGATAATCGGTGTAAACTTTTGCCAAAAAGAATGTTGCCGTTGAACTAAACGAAACGTGTCCACTAAAAAATGAGTTGCTTCGTCCATCTCCCATTTTTTCCTCCGCTGTCAAATTAGGATTGTACGTCAACGGTCGTGGACGACGAATAGAATATGCCGCACCAAAATATAAGGCATTATCCACGGCATGCGTCATCATGTACATACTCAGCAAATCAACCCAGTCTTTTCGGATATTTTTATCCAGCATCAAAAGTGCAGGGCTAATGATAGAAATATTGAGAAACAAATCAGAATTTTTCTCAGCTGAGGAAAAATTTGCTGGATTTTTGAAGGCGATTGGTCTATCAAAACTGTTCAAATCATTGGGATTAAGCTTTAGAATATCCTCTTTTGATAAGTGTGCGACTTTATCCAATTGACGAAAACCGAAAAAGGAAGCCACGGTCAACCCAACACCAGTGGTCAATTCAATTTTGGGCTTTACAAAATAGATTTTTTGATGTTCTACAGAGTCTTTTTGTCCAAAAGAGCTCATACATATCGATAATAAAAGGAGAACAGATAAGGTTAATTTCATAAATGATGACTTAAAAACTTGAGTTGAGATTTGTGTTTTCAATATTTTTCAACAAGTCTACATAACACTATTTTTATGCTCAAACAACCAAGGTAATAGATTTAGTTCAGCAAAGGCATTATCCCAGCTATTATGATTCACATTAGGATACTTTGTTTGAACAGATAAGATTTAATTTAAAACTAGAATACCAAAAGTAGAGACGTAATACATTACGTCTGAAATAATATTCCATTTAGCCTAATAACATCAAAAAAGCGATCGAAAATTATTTTCCGACCGCTTTTTTCAAAAATTTGTAAAATATTGATTAAAATCAATCACTCAATTCATCACTATCTCCAAGCTTTGTAAGCGTTGATCAAACCGTTGGTTGAAGAGTCGTGAGAAGTAATGTTATCTTCTGAAGCTAATTCTGGTAAAATCTTGTTTGCCAACTGCTTACCTAATTCTACACCCCATTGGTCGTAGCTAAAGATATTCCAAATAACCCCTTGAACAAAGATTTTATGCTCGTACATCGCCACCAAGCTACCGAGAGTACGTGGAGTCAATTTTTTGAACAAAATAGAGTTCGTTGGTCTATTTCCTTGGAATACTTTGAATGAAGCCAACTCAGCAATTTCCTCTGCTGATTTACCTGCTTTTTCGAATTCTGCTACTACTTCTTCATACGTTTTGCCGTTCATCAAAGCCTCTGTTTGAGCAAAGAAGTTCGACAACAATAATTGGTGGTGATTGCCAATCACATTTTGTGATTGAGCAGGTGCCAAGAAATCACAAGGAATCAATTTTGTACCTTGGTGAATCAATTGATAGAAAGCGTGTTGACCGTTTGTACCTGGCTCACCCCAGATAATCGGACCCGTTTGGTAATTAACCGCTTTTCCGTCACGACCTACATATTTACCATTTGACTCCATATCTCCTTGTTGGAAATATGCCGCAAAACGGTGCATATATTGATCATAAGGCAACAAAGCGTGAGAATCAGCATCGAAGAAGTTGTTATACCAAATACCAACCAATGCCAAAATCACTGGAATATTTTCGTTGAAATCTGTAGTTCTGAAGTGCTTGTCCATAGCGTGAGCACCTTCCAAGAGTTCAATAAAGTTTTCGAAACCAATAGAAAGGACAATCGATAAACCAATAGCCGACCACAAAGAGTAACGACCACCAACCCAGTCCCAGAAACCAAACATATTGGCAGAATCGATACCGAATTTAACGACTTCTTTTTCATTGGTCGAAATGGCAACGAAATGTTTGGCAACTGCCTCTAGCGAACCACCATTTGCCACAAACCAATCACGTGCTGAGTGTGCATTGGCCATAGTTTCTTGCGTTGTAAAAGTTTTAGAAGCAATCAAAAACAAGGTAGTTTCTGGATTAACTTTCTTCAAAACTTCAGCAATATGAGTACCATCTACGTTAGATACAAAATGTAAATTAAGGTGGTTTTTGTAGGGTTTCAAGGCTTCTGTAACCATAACAGGGCCTAAATCCGAACCACCAATACCGATATTTACGACATCGGTAATGGCTTGGTCTGAATAACCTTTCCAAGCACCTGAAATTACTTTTTCAGAAAAGTCTTTCATTTTATCCAAAACAGCATTTACCGCTGGCATCACGTCTTCGCCACCAACGGCGATAGGCGTATTAGAGCGATTGCGTAGCGCTACGTGCAATACCGCACGATTTTCTGTTTTGTTAATCAAATCGCCAGTAAACATACGTTCGATGGCATCATCCAATTCACATTCGTTGGCCAAAGCAATCAATGCTGCCTTGGTTTTTTCGTTGATAAGGTTTTTAGAATAATCAACTAAAATGTCTTCAAAACGGATTGAGTATTTCTCGAAACGCTCTGAATCGGCTGTGAAAAGTTCTTTAAGAGGTGTTTGTTCGACTTCAGCTTTTAATTTAACTAAATGTTGAAAGGCGACAGTTTGGTTGAACGGGACAGATTTAAGCATGATTAGTCTTTAAATTTATAAAAAGGAATTGTTGGACAAAAGTACAAAAACCAGCTATAAGATACCGAAAAAAATAGTTTTTTAGCCTTGGTAATTTTTATAAGGCCTAAAAGAAGAATAGAATAATCATATTTCAAGGGTTTTGAGGTAAAACGCTAACGCTAAAGAAGCGCACTAATTACTAGAGAAAATGAGACTGGAGGATTCAGGTGTTTGATATTTTTCACTGAATTTTTAAAAAAAGTTTCAAACTATTAAAAAATGAGTCCAAGACTAGGTCTTGAACTAGGTCATTCTATTTTTTTCAGTTATCAGCGAAGCGCATTTTATTTAATGAATTGGAATTGACAGACAATTGTTTATGGATTAATTTTCTCAATTAAAAACAAAAATCATAGCTCCTCACATCAAGTCCAAATAGGAGGAGAATTTTAACTATTAATTGACAATTTTTTAATAGTTTTTTTACTACTTATGTAATTTTTTCTTGATTTTTTTGTTATATTTATAATTGATGTTCTAATCACTTTACATAAATAAGTGCTGCAATGAAACAAGAAACAATCTATCAGGTAATTTTTGATGGTCATATTCATACCATCATTCCTGCGGAAAACGATGTTCCAGCAGGTTGGAAAACAACAGGTCGTATGGGTACAAAAGATTTGTGCTTAGAATATATCGACGAGGTGATGAGGAATTCGATCGTTTCCTTTTTGAGGAACAGAGGTAATTGTACTTATTAAACCCAAGAGCAGGACTATGAGTACCATCTAGCATTGTCATTTGCTCCTCAAAATTTCTAGATTTACAAACGATTTTTTCCAAATAATAAAGGGTTCCAGCTTCGGCTAGAACCCTTTTCTTTTGGGTTTTATTAGGCTTTATGTGTTCGGCTTGGGGCAAAGGACAAAATACTTCCATCGTTTACTAGAAAGTATACTTATGTATTCATATCTATTTACGAAAGGATAAGTTTGGTAATAGTTGTAGCGGCAACAAAAATGCAAACGATTAGAACGCTTTTGAACAAAATACAATCCTCAGTACACCACCAATTCACAATTCACTAATTCAAAATTCACTAAATCGCTAAATTATTCACCCATTGCATCATCAAACCTGTAAGGTAGCCACAATACGTACCCAAGGCATAACCTAATATTGCTAGCAAAACACCTACCGATGCCAAAGAAGGATGAAATGCTGCCGCCACTACCGAGGCAGAAGCCGCACCTCCAACATTTGCTTGTGAACCAACAGCCGTGAAAAAGAAGGGAGCCTTGACCAAATAGGCCGCAAGCAAAGTAAATCCAGCGTGGAAGGACATCCAAA